>CAMONF010000200.1 GCA_946620335.1 uncultured Clostridia bacterium | reverse complement strand
TGGAGTGGAGATACTGGTGCAACTGGGCCTGGAGGTCGATGCCGGCGGGCTTGGCGGACTCGGCCACCTCGTTGCCGGTGGAGTACATGATGACGCAGGGATGGTTGAAGTCCTTGTCCACCAGGTCCTTAAGGTCCTGCTTCCACCACTTCATGAGCGTGCCGGCGTAGTCGTTCCGGGTCTTGTGCATGAACCAGCAGTCCACGTACTCATCCATCATGAGGACGCCCAGCCTGTCACAGGCCTCCAGCTGATACTTGGAAGCCGGGTTGTGGGCGGAGCGGACGGCGTTGTAGCCGTTCTCCTTGAGGATCCGGATTCTCCTCTCCTCGGCCTCCGGATAGGTGCAGGCGCCGAGAATGCCGTTATCGTGGTGGATGCAGGCGCCACGGATGATCACGTGGTGGCCGTTGATGGCGATGCCCTTTTTGGTGTTCCACTCCAGGGTGCGGATGCCGAAGGTCTCGCAGACCGCGTCGTCCCCGAAAGTGACCTTTGCCGTGTAAAGGTTGGGGTTCTTAGTGTCCCAGAGGGCCGCGTCCGGAATCTCGATGTCCGCATAGCCCTCACACTTTTTCCCGGAAATGACGACCTCCGCCGTGGCCGCCGCTTCCCCGCATCCCTCCCGGAAGATGGCGACGCAGGCCGTGCCCGGCTCGCTGGCCGTCACGCAGACCCGGATGACAGCGGGATCGATGCGGAGTGTGCTTATTTTCACGCCGTTCACGGGGATGTGCTTCGCAGGCGCAGTCCACAGCCATACCGGGCGGTAGATGCCGGTGCCGGAGTACCAGCGGCTGTTGGGCTGGTCGGAGTTGCGGGCGATGACCCGGATCTCATTTTCACCGGCCTTGGCGAAATCCTTGAGGTCGATGTAGAAGTTGGTGTAGCCGTAGGGCCTCGAGGGCGCCTGTACGCCGTTGATATAAACTTCGCTGTTGTGGTAGACGGCTTCGAATTCCATGGTCAGCGCGCCCTCGAGCATCTCCTCGGAGAGCTCGAAGACCTTTCTGTACTCGTAGTCTCCGCCTTCGTACCAGCCAATGTTGCCCTCGCCCATGCTCTCGGGCACTCTGGGCTCGGAGATCATGGCGTCATGCGGCAGGAGTACGCTGACAGGGGCCGTGTTCTTTGTGATCGATCGGCAAGTCCAACCATGATTAAAGTCTGTTTTAAGCATATTGTCCTCCCTGTGCCTTGATGCGCCGTCCGTTTACTTTAATTCGAAGGTATAGAAGTTGAAGGAGCCTTTGCCCTTGAAGGTGAAGAAGAGGGCATCCTTCTCTCCCAGGGGCTTATTAAATCTGGCGGAGAAACCGTGCTTCTCCCTGACAGCGCCGATCTTGATCTTCGCGACAGGCTCGCCGCCTTCCTTGGTGGCCACCTCGACGACGCCCTCGGCCCGCCCCTTGATGTTGATGCGGATCTTCGTGGTGTCTGCCAGGTCAAAGTACTTGAAGCCCGCCACAGCGCCGTTGCACATGTTGGCTATATACTGGTCCGGTCCGCCGACGCGGTCGCCGCCGTCCTGGGTCAGGTAGGGCAGACCGAAGACCGGGCGCTTGATCATAGACAGGAACCGGGTGCCCGCCGGGCCGTAGAGGTTGCAGGCGCAGAAGGTGCCGTACTCGCCCTTGCCTTCCAGGGGGCCGCCGTTCAGGCCGCAGGAGGTCATTTCCGCCTGATAGAACCTGCCGTCCTCGAAGCGGATCTCCTCTGCGCAGCCCTGGCGGGAGGACTGCTTGCGGTTGGAATGTCTGTGGTAGAAAATGTAATACTTGCCCTCGATCTCGATCAGAGACCCGTGGGTATTGCCGGTGTCGTTCTTGGCGTGGTTGGGGTCCGTCGCGCCGTTCAGGCCGATATCTCCGCAGGAGACCAGAACGCCGCCGTAGCTGAAGGGCCCGAAGGGGTTGTCGCCCACCGCGTAGGCAAGGTTATGGCTGTTCAAAGAGCTGTAAATGAAGTAATACTTGTCCCCGAACCTTCTCATGGAGCTGGCCTCGCCGAAGGGCTGCTCCTCGTAGGGCGTGCCTTTGGCCTTCTCGCCGGTCAGGACGCCGATGTTGGTGGGTCCGGAGAGGACAGTCTTCATATCTGTGGTATCGATCTCGAAGGCCATGGGGCCGTCCTTGGTGGGCTGGGAGCCGTCCAGCAGGATGGGGTTGCCGCCGAAGGCGAAGCCGGTGTACATATAGAGCCTGCCGTCGTTGTCCATGAGCATGCCCGGGTCGAACTGGAAGGGCTCGTTCTTCTTGCCGACGGGCGTTCCGTCCTGGTAAGAGACGTAGCCGTAGAATTCATATTTGCCGGCCGGCTCGTCGCAGACAGCGATGGAAATCATCTTGGTGCCGCCCATGAAGTAGTAGAGGTAGTATTTTCCGTCCGGGCCCACCACCATGTCGGGGGCTGCCAGACCGTTGGTGACGCGGATCCTGGGCGCCGCCGGGTCCTGCTCGCGCTTGAAGATCTCGCCCTCATAGCGCCAGTTGCCCAGGTCGTCCACCGGCGCGGACCAGCAGACATAGTCGCCGAGGCAGAAATTGATGCCGTTGAAGGTGTCGTGGGACCCGTAGACGTATACGCGGTCGCCTACGATGTGCGGCTCGCCGTCCGGAACATATTCCCAGCTGGCCATATAGGGGTTGAACGCCTGCTTTGTCTTCATGGTTGCATTTCCTCCCTTGCTTCTTTAAAGTGATCGTCAGATGCCCTGCGGCTCCTCTGTCCGATTCTGTTTGAAATGGAATCGAAGGACTGCCCGGGTGCGGCAGGGGAAAATGAAGGCATCCTCCCGCACACCCTGCAAAAAAGGGCGCACTGCCCCTTCCCTCGTCATGCAGTCATTCAAATTATAAAAGAGAAGCCCGATCCCGCCTGCCCCATAGCGCAAATTGTCGATAATCTGGCGTAAAATGCCCTCTTTCCTCTGCATTTTCGTCAAAAAAATCCTGTTCGGACGGGCATAGTCCGTCTATTTTGTCAATGCCGCCCACCGCCTGAAAATGGTATAATAATAGATAGAGCGGCCCGACCGTACAACCATCCTCAGCATACACCAAGAAAGGCACTCCATGCTCCATAAAATACATTCACTTCTCTTTGCCCACGGCATGGACATCCTCCTCTCCGAAGAGTTCGGCGAGGCCCTTGTCCAGACCCACCACAACGTCTCCACCGTCGCCAGCCACACGCTGGGTGTCGCGGTGGTGAGCCTTATGATCTGCTATCTCCTGACAAAGCTCCATATCAAGACCGACACCGAGCGCATGACCCGCGCTGCCCTCTGCCACGACTTGGGCATCCTGGGCCGTGACGAGAAATACCGCAACAACGTCCAGTGCTGCATGCAGCACCCCAAGGACTCCGTGGAGGTGGTCCGGAAGCTGGTCGGCGAAGAGGACCCGGTCCTCGAGAACGCCGTGGCCTGCCACATGTGGCCGCTCTGCCTCCACCCGCCAAGGCACAGGGAGGGCGTCATCCTCTCCGTGGCGGACAAGATCAGCTCCTGTATGGAAGTCGCCGGGCACTGCCCCGGAGACGCCCTCATCGAGCGCGTGACGGAAATGAGGGGCAGATGAAACAAAAAGTGGGAATCAGGGACGGTTCCTTTTCCCAGTTTTCTTTTGAAAACTGGGAAAAGGAACCGTCCCTGATTCCCACTTTTTACTGCAAGCTATAGCTCCCGTACCCATTCTCCCGCAGCGAGGCTTTAAAGAAGGTCTCCGCCAGGGCGATCATGTCGTCCACGTCGCCGCAGCCGATGCACTCGCAGGGCGAATGCATGGCCAGCTGGGCCAGGCCGATGTCCGCGGTGGGAACAGCCACCTGGTTGCCGGAGAGGTTGCCCAGAGTGGAGCCGCCGGGCACGTCCGCCCGGTTGGTGAAGACCTGCAGGGAGATGCCGGCCTTCTCCGCGAGCACTTTCGCCACCGCCGCCGACAGGGCGTCCGTGGTGTATTTCTGGTTCGCGCTGTACTTGAGGACCACGCCGCCGCCCATCCGGACCTTGTTGACCGGGTCGGCCTTCTCCGGATAATTGGGATGAAGGGCATGCCCGTTGTCGGCCGAGAGCATAAAGCTCTGGGCCAGCATCTGCAGGTGCTCCGTATCCGAGACGCCCAGGGCAGCCGAGATCCGGTGCAGCGTGTCCTTCAGGAAAGTGGAGGCCGCTCCCTGTTTGGTGGAGGAGCCCACCTCCTCGTTGTCAAAGACGATGTGGACCGGGATAGAATCGCTCTCTCCGCCCGCTTCGGCGCGGAGGAAGCCCTCCAATGATGCGTAGGCGCAGGAGGCGTCATCCAGCCTCGGGGAGGAGAGGTATTCATTTCCCGCGCCCCAGAAGAAGGGCTGCTCGCGGCAGTAGACGTAGAGGTCGTGACCGAGGACGTCCTCCGGGCTGATTTTCCTGTCCGGATCATCCGCGTTCAGCTTTTCGACCACCAGATCGTAGAGTGAAGCGCATTCGCCGGTCCCGAGGATGGGCAGGAGGTCCTTCTGGGGGTTCAACTTGGTGCCCTCGTTGGCCTGCCGGTTCATGTGGATGGCCAGGGAGGGGATCATGAGGAGGTCCCGCTCCATGTCGACGAGGCGGCAGGCGATGCCGTCCTTGTCCCGGACATAAATGCGGCCCGCGACGGAGAGGGGGCGGTCGAACCAGGGCGAAAGAAGGGCGCCGCCGTAGACCTCGATGTTGAGCTTGGTGTAGCCATTTTCGCGGATGTCCGGGTTCTCCTTTATTTTAAGGATGGGGGAGTCCGCGTGGCTGGCCATCAGCATGTAGCCGCCCGGCCTCTTTTCCGGGATCCGGAAGGCGGCGATGGCTGAGCCGTTCCTTAAGACAAAATATTTGCCGCCCGGCGCAAGATGCCAGACAGATGATTCAAGGAGCTGTTCGTAGCCTGCCGCAAGGAGCCGCCGGCGCGTCTCCTCCGCCAGGTGATAGGCGGTCGGGCTTTTCTGGATGAAGGTGGCAAGGCTGCGGCAGTTTTCGTTTTGTGACATAATTTCCTCCGGGTTCTGATTGTAGAGATAGTATTATACCACACTTTCCGAATAATGGAAGGAGGAGTGAGGCGGAGGTTGGAACAAAAGGGGCTGGGAAAAAAGTGGAAATCAGGGACGGTTCCTTTTCCCAGTTTTCTTCGAAAACTGGGAAAAGGAACCGTCCCTGATTCCCACTTTTTACATCCCCGCGAACACCCGCATAGCCTTCTCAGCGTCAGCGCTCATGGCCTTCTCGGCAGCCAGTGCCAGGTCATGGAAGAAGGTGACGTCCTCCTTGGCGAGCAGCTCCTTCACGGCTGTGGTGCCCGCCTTGGACATGTAGCTGTAGGAGTTGATCTTGCGCAGGCCGTTCTTGATGCCGGTGCGGTAGCCCTCCGGGGAGACGCCGCTGCCGCCGTGCATGACCAGGGGCAGGCCGGTCTTCTCGGCGATGACCTTGACGCGGTCGAGGTCCAGGACCGGCT
>CAMONF010000199.1 GCA_946620335.1 uncultured Clostridia bacterium | reverse complement strand
TTCCCGGCTTGCAGAGAAAAAAGTGGGAATCAGGGACGGTTCCTTTTCCCAGTTTTCAGAGAAAACTGGGAAAAGGAACCGTCCCTGATTCCCACTTTTTTCAGAGAAACCTTGGAAAAGGAGCTGCCTCTGATTCCCACTTTTTTATCTTGTCATTTGCGAACTAATGTTCTATAATGGGAGGACAAAGACCGAAGAGAAGGAGGCTTGCCCATGGCCGGCTGGCAGTTTGGAATCATAATCGTATTGCTCATCCTCACGGTGACGCTCCTTGTTGTCATTTTCCTGAGGATGCTGACGGGGAGGGACCTGGACACGGAGAGGCTCCAGGACGAACTTGTCGGCGTCCGCAGCCAGCTGGACGCTGCCATGAAAATAAACACAGAGCTCAACGCCCGCCTCCGGGAGGAGGTCAGCGGCAGCATGCGGGAGGTCCGCGAGGACGTCCGGGACGACCTCAGGGAGATGAGCGATGAGATCAGCGACGGCCTGGCGGGTGTTCGCTCCGAGGTCAACGTGTCCCTGCGGGAGGGCATGCGGAGCCAGTCGGACCAGCTCCTGCGGGCGGCCAGTCTCCAGAATGAGACGCTGTCGGGCATGAAGGACAGCATGGTGCGGACCCTGACGGAGTCCGTGGACCGGCTGCAGGCATCCAACGCCGAGCACCTGGACCGGATCCGCGGCGTGGTGGACGAGAAGCTGGACAAGACCCTGAATGACCGGCTGGATATGAATTTCCGGGCAGTGGGAGACCAGCTGGGCCGGCTCTACCAGTCCCTGGGCGAGCTCCAGGCCCTGTCAGGCGGGGTGAATGAGCTCAACCGCACCCTGGCCAACGTGAAGACCAGGGGCATCTGGGGCGAAGTGCAGCTGGGGCGGATCCTGGAGCAGACCATGACCAGGAGCCAGTACGACGTCAACGTGGCCGTCCGGAAGAATTCGGACGACCGGGTGGAATTCGCGGTGCGCTTTCCGGCCCAGGACGGGTCGGGGGACATGGTATACCTGCCCATCGACGCCAAGTTTCCTTCCGATATCTATAACCGGATCGCGGAAGCCGCGGAGGCAGGAGACAGCCGGTTGCTTCAGAGCGCCACGGGAGAACTCAAGGGGCGGATCCTGGAGGAGGCCCGGTCCATCCGGAACAAGTATATCAACCCGCCCATAACTACCGGCTACGCGGTCATGTTCCTGCCGACGGAGGGACTGTACGCAGAGGTCCTCAGGATCGACGGCCTGACCGAAAAGTGCCAGAGCATGGGCGTCATCGTGGCCGGCCCGACCACCATCACAGCCCTCCTCAACTCCCTCCAGGTGGGCTTTAGAAACGTGCAGCTGTCTAAAAAGTCCGTGGAGGTCATGAAGCTTCTCGAGGCGGTCAAAGCCCAGTTCGCGAGACTGGACGAAGAGATCGGGAAGACGAGAAAGAAGCTGACGGAAGCCCAGACCCAGACGGAGAAGCTTCAGAACCGGGCCCGGATCATTCGGAACCGGATGCGCCGGGTGGGCGAGATCGACGTCCGGGAGGCGGACCGGCTCCTGCTCGGAGAGGAGAAAGCGGAAGAGGTGGAGAATCTGCCGTTCCCGGAGTTGAGCGCGGAGACAGAGAGTCTGCCGGTCCCGGCAGAGAGCGCGGAGACAGAAAGTCTGCCGTTCCCGGAAGTGAGCGCGGAGACAGAAAGCCTGCCGTTCCCGGAGGAGAGTGTGGAGGCAGAAAGCCTGCCGTTTCCGGATGTGAGCGCGGAGACAGAGAATCTGCTGTTCCCGGAAATGAGCGCGGAGACAGAATAGCTGCTGTTCCCGGAAGTGAGCGCGGAGATAGAATAACTGCTGTTCCCGGAAGGAGGGGCGGAGTCGCAGAAACTGCCCTCATCGCATAGGGAGCGGAAGGGTTGAGTTTGCGCAGACACTGTGATTTATGACCGATCAGTCTTTTTTCATCCCCGAGGGGGAAGGAACTGGTTTTCAGGGAGGAGAAGAATGGCACTCCACTATTATTTCGGCGGCGCCGGGAGCGGCAAGAGCACAGCCCTCTATCAGGAGATCATAGACAGGTCCCTTAAGGAGCCGCGCCGCAGTTTTCTCGTCATCGTGCCGGAGCAGTTCAACATGGCCGCCACCAGCCGCCTGATTGCCCTGCATCCCAACCACGGCATCTTCAACATCGACGTTCTCTCCTTCGAACGTCTGGCTCATCGCGTCTTCGACGAGGTCGGTCTGTCCGACCGCCAGCTCCTGCAGGAAATCGGGAAGACTTTCATTTTGACCAAGGTGGCCATCGACCGGAAGAAGAGCCTGGGCTTTCTGGGGGAAAACCTGGTAAGACCCGGCAATCTGGCGGAAATGAAGTCCATGATCTCGGAGCTCATGCTCTACGGCATTTCCCCGGACAAGCTGACGGCGGGGGAGGGGGACAAGTCCACCCTTCTGGACCGGAAGCTGGGTGATATAAACACGGTCTACCGGGGCTTTCTGGACTATATGGAGGAGCGCGGCTATATGACGGCCGAGGAGGTCCCTGACGTCCTGGCGCGGGTAGCCGACGCCTCCAGGCTCCTTGAGGGGGCGGTGATTGCCTTCGACGGCTTCACCGGCTTCACACCTGTCCAGCTCACCCTGGTCGAAAAGCTCATGCGGAAGTCTTCAGACCTCTACGTCACGGTCACCATGGACGTGACGGAGGATGGGCGGGGCCTCCATGCCCGCGACCGTTTCACCATGAGCCGGGAAATGACAACAAGCCTGGATCTCCTGGCTAAAAAGACGGGCACCGCCGTCGCGCCGCCCGTTTTCCTGACGCCGGAGGCAGCCGCGGAGCGGAAGCGGCCGGCCCTGGCCCATCTGGAGCGGAACCTGTTCAAGCGAGGCGCTGCCCCTTGGGAGGGAGACCAGACTGACGTTCGGCTCCTGGCCCTGGCCAATCCGCTCACGGAGATCCGGGAGACGGCCCGGCTGATCGAGCAGATGATCCGGGAAGGGGAGAGGGCGGGCGAGCCGCTCCGCTACCGTGATTTCGCCATCATTACAGGGGACATGGCAACCTACGGCAACTATGTCCGCCAGGTCTTCGGCGCCCAGGGCATCCCCTATTTCCTGGATGAGAAGCGGCCGCTGATCCACAACCCCTTCGTGGAATATGTCCGGGCGGCCCTGGAGGCATGCGCGGACGGCTACAGCTATGAGAGCATGTTCCGGATGCTGCGGACCGGCATGAGCGGCCTGCCGGTGCCCGAAATCGATATCCTGGAGAACTATGTCATCGCCCTGGGAATCCGGGGCAAGGAGCGCTGGCGGCGGGACTGGCTCCTGGCTGCCCGTGACCAGGACCCGGCTCAGGTGCCGGTCATCAATGAGATCCGGAAGAAGGTCCTGGCCCTGATCGATCCCCTCTCCGAAGCTCTGGCAGACAGGGGCGGAACCATTCGGACCAAGACCCTGGCTCTCTACGATTTCTGTGTCCGCAGCGGCTGCGGACGCCGTCTGGAAGAGGAGGGGCAGGCCTATGCGGAGAAAGGCCGGGGAGACCTGGCCAAGGAATATGCCCAGGTCTACCGCCGGGTCATGAACTTTCTGGACAAGCTGGTGGGCGTTCTGGGCGATGAGAAGGCCTCCATGGCCGACTATCGGGCCATCTGTGAGGCAGGCTTCGCAGAGGAGAAGCTGGGTATCATCCCGCCGGGGACGGACCAGGTCCAGGTGGGCGACATGGAGCGGAGCCGCCTCTCCAGCGTCAAGGTCCTCTTTTTCGTGGGCGTGAACGAAGGGGTGGTGCCCAAGGCTCCGGAGAGCGGCGGTCTCCTCACGGAAATTGACCGGGAGAGGCTCAGGGAGCGCGGCATTACACTGAAGCCGAGCCCCCGGGAAGCCATAGAAATCAGCCGTTTCTACCTATATCTGGCCCTGGCCAAGCCTACCAGACGCCTCTATCTGACCTACGCCCTCTCTTCCTCCGACGGCTCGGTCATCCGGCCGGCCTACCTGACCGGCACCATCCGACGCATGTTCCCGTCCATCGAGACCGAGGAGGCGCCGGCCGACCTGGCGGACCGCGTCGAGCGGCCGGAAGCGGGGCTGTATGCGCTGGCCGAGGAAATCGGCGCCCTGAAGGGAGAGGAACCCTCCCCGGCCTTCCGCCAGCTCTATGCCTGGTACGCCGGCCGGGAGGACTACCGGCCGAGGCTCAGGAGCCTGCTGGCAGCGGCGGCGACCCACTATGAGCCGGATGAAATCGGAGCGGCAGCGGCCAGGGCCCTTTACGGCCGGAAGCTGGAGAACTCCGCCTCCCGCCTGGAGCGGTTCTCCGCCTGCGCCTTCGCCCATTTTGCCCAGTACGGCTTACGGCTCAAGGAACGGCAGGTCTACGTTTTCTCGGGCGCTGACATGGGCAACGTGGTCCACACGGCCTTCGAGATGTTCGCGAGGGCACTCCGGGAACGGGGACTTCGCTGGGCGGACATCGACGACGACACCCGGAACAGCCTGGTCAAGGCGTCCGTGGAGGAGGCCGCCGAGGCCTACAACAACCAGCTCCTCCACAATTCTGTTAGAAATGAATACAACATCAGCCGCATGGAACGCCTCATGGCCAATTCGGCCTGGGCCATGCAGGAGCAGCTGAGGCGCGGCGATTTCGAGCCCGCCTATTTCGAGGTGCCCTTCCACGGCAATGAAAGTGATGCCGCTTATTTCAAGCTCCCCGACGGGACGCGGATGGACCTGACCGGCCGGATCGACCGCGTGGACATCTGCGAGGACGAGGGGAGGACCTTCCTCAAGGTCATCGACTACAAGACCGGGTCCAAGGCCTTCGACCTGACTGAAGTCTACTACGGCCTCCAGCTCCAGCTGGTGGTCTATATGAACGCGGCCTGCGAAATGGTGGACAAGAGCGGGGAGAGAAGCGGGAAAGCGGAGCCGGCTGGCATTTTCTACTATGAGATCAAGGATCCGGTGGAGGACGTGAAGCCGGGCGACACGGACGAGGACGTCCGGAGCCGGCTGCTCAAGAAGATGAAGGCGTCCGGCATCGTCTCCCTGGACGAGGATGCCATCCGCCATCTGGACCGCACCCTCTCCGCGGGCAACCGGTCATCGGACGTCATCCCCATCGAGTATACGAGGGACGGCCGGGTCAGCGCCAAGTCCAGGGCGGTGACGCCGGAGGATTTCGGCCTGATTTCCTCCTATGTGGACAGGAAGATCTACGAGATCGGTTCGAAAATCATGGCCGGGGAGGCGGCAGTCAACCCCTATGAGTTCCACGGCCGCGATGCCTGCGAATACTGCTCGCTGCGGGGCCTGTGCGGATTCGATCAGCGGATTGGCGGCTACAGGAAGCGGCAGCTGAAGGCCTTCCCCAGCGAGGAGGTCCTGGAGAAAATGCGGGAGGAACAAGCCCATGACTGAACCCAAAAAAGACACCATACGCTGGACGCCTGACCAGCAGCGGGTCATAGACGCCCGCGGCGGCAATATCCTGGTCAGCGCCTCGGCCGGCAGCGGCAAGACGGCTGTTCTGGTTGAGCGGATCCTCTCCTTCATCCTGGACGAGAAGGATCCGGCCGACATCGACCAACTCCTGATCGTGACATTTACCAGGGCGGCGGCCGCGGAGATGAAGGAGCGGATCGGCGCCAGGATTTCCGACCTGCTCCTCAAAGATCCGGCAAATGAACACCTTGCCCGCCAGTCCAACCTCATCCACAACGCACAGATCACCACCATCGACGGCTTCTGTTCCTACATCGTGCGAAGCTACGGCCACCTGACGGATCTGGAGCCGGGGTGGCGGATCGCCGACGAGGGCGAGAGCCGGCTGCTGAAGGCCGACGTTCTGGCGGAGATCCTGGAGGAGACCTTCAACTCTGAAGACGAAACTATGAAGGCCCAGTTCCCCATTTTTGTGGAGAGCCTGGCCACCGGCAAGACGGAGAAGCCCATGGAGGAGACCATCCTTAGGGTCTTCGAGGCGGCCGAGAGCCAGCCCTGGCCAAAGAAGTGGCTGGAGGAGAGCCGGCTGGACGTGTCGGCGGAGACGGAGGAGGACTTGATGGCCCTGCCCTGGATGCAGGGGCTGACGGACGACGCCGACAGCCTCATCGGGGATGCCCTTGCCATGGCGAGGCAGAACCTGGCCCTCACCAGGTCAGCCTCCGGACCTTCCGCCTATGAGCCCTGCGCCGATGCCGACGTCAGGCTCTTCGAGGGCCTTGCCGGGACGAGGGATTTCGGACGGAGGGTAAGACTCCTGTGGGATTTCGAGCCGCCGAGGCTCAGCACCAAGCGCCCGCTGAAGACCGAAGACCCCGCCCTGCGGGACGTCTTCAAGGCGGCGAGGGCCAAGGTGAAGGAAATCCGGGACCTTCTGACTAAGGACATCTATTTCTGCAGGCCGGAGGATGCGCTGGAGACCCTTCGGGGGACGGCGGTGCCCATGAATGTCCTCATTTCCGTGGTGGAAGCCTTCATGGACAGGTTCGCGGCCAGAAAGAGGGAGAAGAAGCTGATCGACTTCGCGGACCTGGAGCACTATGCCCTGCAGATCCTCCGCGGGGAGGGCGGGCGCACGGCGGCCGCGAAGGAGCTGGCCGGGCGTTTCCGCGAGGTCATGGTGGACGAGTACCAGGACAGCAACTATCTCCAGGAGGAAATCCTGACCGCGGTCAGCGGGATCGAGGACGGGAGAGACAATTATTTCTGTGTCGGGGACGTAAAGCAGAGCATTTACGGCTTCCGCCATGCCCGGCCGGACCTTTTTATGGAGAAATTCCGGCGCTACGGGGGAGATGCTTCTTCTCCGGCTCACAGCGTGGCTACCAATGGCGTCCGGATCGACCTCCGGGCCAATTTCCGCAGCGGCGCCGAGGTCCTGGATTCCGCCAACGGCTTCTTCGGCATGTTCATGCGCGGAGAGGTGGGCGGCGTGGACTACGATGAGGAGGCCAAGCTCATCTGCGCCAATGCAGTCCTCGGCAAGCTGCGGGCTGATCTGGAAAAACTCACAGAGGCCAGGGAAAAGGCAGCCGACAGGACGAGTCTGCTTGCTCTGGAGGCCCAGGCCGACCAGGTGAGGGAGAAGATCGCCAGGGAGGAAAAACTGGCGGCCCTCGCTGAGACGGAGATCATGGCCGTGGTGGCCGACGAGGAGGATTCGGAGGGGGAAAGTATCCTCGCCGACACCGGCAGCCGGGCCTGGCGGGAGCTGGAAGCCCGTATGATCGGCGAGCGGATCCGGAAAATGGTCCGGGAGGAGCAGATCTACGACCGGAAGGCCGGGGAATTCAGGCCGGTGGAATACAGGGATGTTGTCATTTTACTGAGGACCATGTCGGGCTGGGCGGAGATCTTCAGCCAGGTCCTGGAAGGCATGGGCATACCTGCCTACTCCACGGCCAAGACCGGCTATTTCACGGCGCAGGAGGTCAGGACCATCCTGGACTACCTGGCCATCCTGGACAACCCGGAGCAGGATATCCCCTTCGCTTCGGTGCTGAAGTCTGCCATCGGCGGCCTGACCGCCGAGGAGCTGGCGGAGATCCGCGTCATCAGCGGCTCGCCGTCGACCGGCCGGGGGGAGGCCAGGTATCTGACCATGGCCGAGTGCGCGAGGCGCTATGTGGAACTTGGTGCGGATGAGACCGTGAAGGCCAAGCTCCTGCGCTTCTTCCGCTTCTACGACGAGACCCGGGAGATGATCTCCTCCATCCCCATCCACGAGCTCATCTGGCACATCCTGACGGGCACCGGCTTCTTCGACTATGCCACGGCCCTGCCGGGCGGCACCCAGCGGGCGGCCAACCTTCGGATGCTGGTGGAGAAGGCCATCGCCTATGAGGCGACCAGCTACGTGGGCCTCTTCAACTTTATCCGCTACATCGAAAAGCTTCAGTCCTACGACGTGGACTTCGGCGAGGTCAGCGTCATCGGTGAAAATGAGAACACAGTCCGCATCATCAGCATCCACAAGTCCAAGGGCCTGGAATACCCGGTGGTCTTCGTGGCCGGCATGGGCAAGGCCTTCAACAAGCGCGACCTGTCGTCCCGGGTCCTGATCGACCCGGACCGCGGCGTGGCCATGGACTACGTGGACATAGCCCGGCGGACGGTCAGCCCAACCCTGAAGAAGCAGGCGGTGAAGCGCAAGCTCCTCAGGGAGAGCGTCGGCGAGGAGATCAGAGTCCTCTATGTGGCCCTGACCCGCGCCAGGCAGAAAATGATCCTGACCGGCTCCGTCAAACAGAAGGAGCTGGAAAACCTGAGGCAGATCGAGCCGGCGGAAGGAAAGCGATTCTCCTCCCACTATCTGCTGAACGCATCCACCCCCTGGGCCATCATCCTGCCGGCCGCATGGCAGCTGCAGAAGGAGGCCGGGGAGATGAGATACCCCAAGGGCATCACCCTTGTCTATCCCACCGAGCTGGCAGCCGCGGACGTAAAAGAGGGCGTGAGCAGGCAGGAGATGGTGGCGGACCTCCGGCGTCTTGACCCGGATCAGGTCTGGGACGAGGAAATGAAAACCGTCCTGGACGACCGCTTCTCCTACCTCTATCCCTTCGCCGGCCGGGAGAGCCTGCCGGTCAAGGTGTCGGTCACGGAGCTTAAAAAGGCCCACATGCGGGATGAAGAGGCGGCGGACCTGGCGCCTGCGGTCCTGACAGGAGATGTCGCGAGAGCGGAGCCGGGGGACGGCTTGGCAGCCCAAGCAGCCGAATCTGCATCGGACGACAATCGGACCCGCGAGACTACGATCGGATCTGAGGCGCAAGGCGCTCAAGTGCCTGCGGAGGCAGCCGACACTGACCGGGAAGAAGGAAAATTCATGGAAGGGAAAGCCCTTCATACAGCCGGACCGTCACAAGTTCCTGACGATATCTACATCCCTGTCTTTGCCAGGACCGGCGGCGACACCCGGGCTTACGAGTCCGACGATACACCCGCCACGGTCCGCGGGTCCGCCTGCCACAAGGTCATGGAGCTCCTGAATTTCGACCTCTTCGGATCCGGGGCGGCGGAGGAGGCTGCCAGGGCAGAGATGGCCCGCATGCTGGAGGAGAACCGGATGACCGCGGAGGACCTTGCCCTCGTGCAACCATCGGAAATCGCAGCCATGGCAGCCAGCCCGCTGGGCCGGCGTATGGCGGCTGCCGCAGCACGCGGGGACCTTTTCCGTGAGCAGCCCTTCGTTCTCGGCGTACCGGCCCGGGAGCTGAAGGAGGAATGGCCGGAGGACGAGCAGGTGATTGTTCAGGGAATCGTGGACGCCTTCTTCATCGAGGAGGACCGCATCATCCTGCTCGATTATAAGACGGACCGCGTCCCCTATGGAAAAGCCGGCGAGGAAATTCTGACGCGCCGTTATCGGGTCCAGCTGGACGCCTACCAGGAGGCCCTGGAACGGGCCACCGGCCGGAAGGTCACAGAGAAATATCTCTGGTCCTTCCACCTGGGGCAGGCGGTGCCGGTCTGAGGTAAGTTCGGCTCCTTGCGGGAACAAGCTGTTCATGCCGGCATATATGCCATTTCGGAGCTTGCATTCCTAAACCAGGTAGACTATGATAACTATGTTGCTAGACCTTTTTCATCTATTATTGGAGGAAAAACATGAAGAATTATTTTGATCTTAAAGGACAGGTCGCTGTCGTCACAGGCTGCTCCACCGGTCTCGGCGTTCAGATGGCCCACGCACTCGCCAACCAGGGCGCCAGCATCGTCGCGATTGCCCGCCGCAAGGAGCTGATTGACGCGGTAGCCAAGGAAATCGCCGACACCTACGGCGTCGAGACCATGGCTGTCCAGTGTGACATCACAGATACTGACAAGGTCGAAGCTTCCGTGGACGCAATTCTTGAGAAGTTCGGCCGTATTGATATCGTCATCAACAACGCAGGCACCGGCGCCGTTGCCCCGGCTGAGGACATCACGGATCCCCAGTTCGCCAACGAGATGAACATCGACCTCTTCGGCACCTTCCGCGTTGCCCGCGCCGTCGCCAAGAAGGCCATGATTCCGGCCAAGTACGGCCGCATCATCAACATCGCCTCCATGTACGGCCTGGTCGGCAACAAGATCGCCGGCTCCGCTCCCTACCACGCAGCCAAGGGCGGCGTCGTCAACCTGACCCGCGCGCTGGCCGCCGAGTGGGGCAAGTACGGCATCACCGTCAACGCCATCTGCCCGGGCTATTTCTACACCCCGCTGACAGTCGACACTCTGAATTCCGATTTCTTCCAGCAGAACGCCAGGACCATGATCCCGCTGGAGAGATATGGCAACGAGGGCGAGCTTGACAGCGCGGCCATCTTCCTCTCATCTCCGGCTTCTTCCTACGTTACCGGCGTTATGCTTCCGGTCGACGGCGGGTACACCTGCATGTAATTTCAAAAGGGCTGCCCAAAAAAGTGGGAATCAGGGACGGTTCCTTTTCCCAGTTTTCTTTGAAAACTGGGAAAAGGAACCGTCCCTGATTTCCACTTTTAGCGCCTGGGTAAAAGCCGCGGAAGGCATTGAAAAAAAGGCCTTGAAGCCGCATAATAAATAGCAGGACCGGTACCGCCTGGCTGCCGGACGTGATGATGAAAGGAGTTAATTTGTGCTTCAAAGCTTTTTGATCGCCTTCAACGCGGTCTTCCCCTTTATTTTTTATATGGCTATCGGCGTGCTGGTCGTGAAGACCGGCCTCACGAATCCGGCCTTTCTGAACAAGCTCAATACCTTCGTATTCAAGACCTTCCTGCCGGTCCTCCTCTTTAAGAATATTTACTATGCCGGTTCGGACCTGGTTTTCAACGGCGCCTTCCTCTTTTATGCGGTGGGCGGCATCCTGTTATTGGTTGTTCTCCTTATGCTGCTTGTGCCGCGGTTCGTGAAAGAGAATCCAAGGCGAGGGGTCATCGTCCAGGGTATTTTCCGCAGCAATGTTGCCCTCTTTGCCGTTCCGCTGGCCGAGTATATCTACGGGGACAAGTGCGGCATGCTGGCGGCCATCATGACAGCGGCCACGGTCATGACCTTCAACGTCTCCGCGGTGGTCGTCCTTGAGTATTACCGGGGAGGGGCGGCGTCTCCCGTTGCGCTGCTTAAGAAGATAGCGACCAATCCGCTGATCCTGGGCATAATGGCGGGTTTCATTTTCTACGGCTTTAAGATTCCGATTCCCGGACTTTTGGAGACGCCCATCAAAACCGTCGCTTCCATGGCTACGCCGCTGGCCCTCATGGCCCTGGGCGGCACGCTGAAGCTGTCGGAGTTCCTGGACAACGGCAAGACCCTCGCGGTGGTGTGCCTGCTCAAGCTGGTGTGCTTCCCTATTATCAGCTATCTGATTACCCTGCTTCTGCCGTTTTCCAACATGGAGCGGTTCATGCTCCTTATCATTTTCGTCACGCCGACGGCCGTCAGTTCCTACACCATGGCCCAGAACATGGGCGGTGACGGGCCGCTGGCCGGGCAGATCGTAGTGACGACGACGCTGACTTCGGTGCTGACCATCTTCTGCTTCATCTTTGTCCTGAGTCAGCTTGGTCTATTGTATTAAATGAAAGCCGCCCCTCGCAGGCCGCGGCGGAGAGGAATCAGCTATGGCACTGATCAATGACAGATACGAACTGAGGCGGGAAATCCGCCGGGGCGGCTTCGGCGTCACTTGGTATGCATGGGACACGAGACTGGATATGCCTGTGGCCGTCAAGGAGTTCTCGGACCCGGACCCGGCCCACCGCCAGAAATTCCTCCGGGAGGCCCGGACCCTGGCCCGTTTTTCCGGTGACCGGGGCATTGTCAACGTCCGCGACTATCTGGAGGAGGACGGCAAGGCCTACATGGTCATGGAGTACCTGGAGGGCGAGGACCTGAGCACCTACGTCGACAAGCGGGGCAAGCTCGGCTTTGAGGAGACCATGCGGCTCCTCCGCCCTGTCATGAACGTGCTGGACCGCCTCCATGAGGCGCAGATGCTTCATCGGGACGTGAGTCCCGACAACATCCGTCTGACAAGCGACGGCGAGGTGAAGCTCCTGGACTTCGGCTCCGTCACCAATCTGACAAATGAGAACCTCACCATGACCGTCACCGTCAAGCCCGGCTACGCCCCTGTGGAGCAGTATTCCGGCAGTGCCGGGATCGGCGCTTTCACGGACGTCTATTCCATGGCGGCCACCATTTACAAGTGCATCACCGGCCGCAAACCCATGGATTCCCTTGCCAGGTCCTTCCATGATGACCTGAAAAGGCCCTCAGAGCTGGGCGCGGATATCACGCCGGAGGCTGAGGAAGTCCTTATGAAGGGCCTCAGCGTGAGGCCGGATGAACGGTATGCCAGCATGCAGGCTCTCGCAGAGGCCTTCCAGTCGGCAGAGGCAGCGGCCAATGCAGGCAGCAGTACAAGTACATCTGATCTGGCGGCAGCCGCCTTCCGGGATGACGTGAAGGCACCTGATGAAGGGACCGGTAGCGGAAAGGTCTCCTCAGACCTGGCGGCCAAGGCTTTCGCCGATGATGCCCTCGGCGGCAGTGCCCAGGGACAGAACCTGGCAGAAGCAGCTTCTTCGTCAGCCGGAAAACAGGCAGAGAACGCTGACCTTGCCGAGGATGGCGGCGAGCGCGGCAGATCCGGCAAGAAGGACCGCCGGGCAGGCAGAAAGCGGAAGATGAGCAAGAAGGTTCTCATTCCCCTGATCCTGGCCGGGGTGGTCCTCATCGGCGCTATCGCCTTCTTTGTCTCCCGCGGGGGCTCGGCGCTCCCCGCACTTACTAAAGAAGGGGTAGAGTACGAAAAGGGCGATATCTCTGTCACCTTCAAAGATCTGACCATCACGGAGGACGAGATCCGGTTCGTGGAGAGACTCGAGGAGGTATATATCGTCTATTTCAGGAAATGTCAGATTTCCGATGAGATGATGCAGAAAATCGCTGGATGGTCACGGGTGTCCCAGATGAGCTTTATCAAGTGCACCGGCTACCAATCGATGGATCCTCTGGCATCCTCCGGTGTCCTTACCTACCTGGATATCAACGAAGAGTACGACGGTGTCCTGGCGGGCGACCGGCTCTTCACGACCGATTTCCCGGCCAGAGTGGAGCACCTTGGGATTTACTGCGGCAGTCTGGAGGGGACGACGGAATTCATCCGGCATTTCCCGGGACTTACCTTCCTGAACTTCCACGTCAAGGCAAGCGGGGCGGACATGGCTTTCCTGGAGTCCCTGCCTCGTCTCCAATATCTGTATATCTACGACCAGATCATGGACGAAGCCGCCTGCGCCCATTTATACGGTCATCCGGATCTGCATTCCGTCGGATTGAACGACACTTCCCTGGCCAGCCTTGGCTGGGCAGAAGAGTGCGCCGGTCTTTATCAGCTGGAGGCCGACAACAGTCTCGTCACCGACCTTTCACCGCTGGCGGATCATACGTCACTGACCTTCCTCTCCCTGAACGGGGCACCGCTCAGCGATCTTACGCCGCTGGCAGGCTGCTCGTCTCTGTACAACCTCTCCCTCAACAACACGGAGGTGGAGAGCCTGGCAGGGCTTGAAGGCCATGATAAGCTGCAGAGCCTTTATGTACACAGATGCCATCTGACTGACCTGAGCCCCCTGGCGGGATGCGACCTCCACAACCTGGACATCGCCTGGAACAAGGTCACGACCCTCACGCCTATTTCCGGCGCCGTCAACATGGGCAATCTGAACGTCACCGGCAACGAGTTGACCGATCTGGCCGGCTGCGAGGACATGATCAAGCTCACCTACCTGCGGGCTCCCCGTAACCACCTGAAGGACATCAGCGCCATCCGCAACTCCACGACGATGAAGCTTCTGATGCTCTCGAAAAATGAAATCACTGACATATCCGCCCTGGGCAATGACTTCCTGGACCTGGAGAGCCTGGACCTCTCGGACAACCAGGTGGCCGATATCGGCGCCCTCGCAAAATGCAGCAAGCTGAAGGTCTTTGCGGCGGACAACAACAAGATCACCTCCGTGCAGGGGCTTGCGGGGAAGCCGGAGCTGTATGCGGTGTTCATTTCCAACAACAGCGTGTCGGATCTGAATCCGCTCAGGGACGGCATGAATACCCTGTCCTACCTGGACATCGGGAACAATGCGGTCTCTGACGTTTCCTTCCTGAAGGATCTTTCGGTCAAGCGGGTCTGGCTGCTCATGGAGAACAATCAGATTTCTGACATCAGCATGCTGCCGCAGCTGCTCAATTACCGGCAGCTGATTCTGTACGGGAATCCCATCACGGACGTGTCGGTGCTGGCCGGCATGGAGAATTCGACGGGTGGGCCGGAGTTTTACATCTCCTATCAGGAAGGGATGGATTACGCTTCCCTGGGAAGCGGTCCCTTCTACAGCGCTGTCATAGTGGATACCCCTTCCGATAAGAAGGCGGGGGTCCTCAAGGAGTTCAAGGGGGAAGGCTGGCATGAGCCGACCTTCATGACTAAGGAAGAGGCGGACGATGCGATGGCCGCTCACCGGGCAGAGATCAAGAGCACAGTCATCGGTGAAGAGGAAGAGGCGGAAGAGGAGAATGAGTAAGACGGTAGTTTTCAAGGCCAACGAGACTGGGAGCCCCTGCCTCGCCGCCTTCCATATGTACGGCCATATTCAGGACTTTCCCCTGACCGGGCGGACTTCCTTCGGCCGGATGGGCAGCCGGGAGCAGGCGGTCATCGGCGTGCCGGTGGCAGCGGTCTCCGGGCTCCACGGCGAGTTCGGCTGCGCTGAGGGGCACTGGTTCTACCGCGACCGCGGCAGCACCAACGGGTCCCGGGTCAACGGACAGGCCCTCACGGAGGTCCGGGAAATGCTGGACGGGGACGTGCTGACGGTCGTCCCAAAGGACGAGAACAGCGAGGAGCCGGTCTTTGCGGGCATTTTTATCCGGCTGGCGCCAGGCGAGGAGCTCGTCTGGCGGCAGATCCCCCTGGAGGCGGACGGGCAGACACTGCGGATCGGGCGCGAGGAGAGCGGTTTGTCTCCGGATGATCCGACGCTTTCCCGTGTCCATGCCATTTTCCGGAAGGGGGCGGACGGCCTCTATGTCCTGGACGAGGGGAGCCTTAACGGCGTCTTCGTGAATGGAGCGCGGTGCGGGGACCGCCGGCTCCGGCTCCTGGACGTGGTCCGGCTGGGCCGGACCTGGTTCGTTCTGACCGACGGCGTCCTCTGGGAAGGGGAAATACGAATCAGGGCGGCAGGGCAAGGCGCTGCAGAGACGCAGGCGGGTTGGCAGGGCATGAAAAATGCAGACACTGCTCCTTCTGAAACAAGAGAGAGTGCGCCGGGAGCGGCTGCTGCACAGAGTGAAGGGGTGAATGCCGGATCAGCAGTGAAACGTGCGGCGGATTCCGGGATATCTGCGGTATCTGGCGTGAACCGTACGGCCGATTCTGCCGTATCCGTCCAATCTGCTGCAGCCCCAGTACTCGGATATCAGCGTGAAACAATGTCCTCCATGTCTGATTCCCCAGCTTCAAATCAGGAAGGCGGCAAGCGCCTCGTCATCGACATCGATGAGCGCAGCGTCAGAAAGGGCTTCAAGACGAGGGTCCTTCTGGCGGATATCCATCTCACCATCGACCCCGGAGATATGGTCCTCATTTTAGGCGGCTCCGGCGCCGGCAAGACCACTTT
>CAMONF010000198.1 GCA_946620335.1 uncultured Clostridia bacterium | reverse complement strand
TCATCCATCAGGTCAAAGTCCGCGATGGCGGTGAAGCCGTGGTCCTCCGCGACCTGCCTGTGCATGGCCGAGCTGGAGCGGGAGCCGCCGTAGGCCGTGTTGCACTCCACGATGGTGCCGTCCACCTTCTGTACCAGGTCGCCGATCAGCTCGGGGCGGAGGTAGTTGCTCGCGGGCGGTTCACCGGTCGAGATCTTGACAGCCACCTTGCCCTCCGGCGTCCACTCGAGGGCGTCGTAGATCTTAACAAGACCTTCCGCAGTGATGTCGGAAGTGAAATACACGACAGGCGCTTCACTAGGTTAAGCAGCTTCCGTGGTCTCTGTCTGAACGGCCGCTGTTTCCTCACCGGAAGCGGCCTCCGCAGTCTCTGCCTGAGCCGGCGTTGCTTCGTCCTCGTCCTCGGATGCTTCCGAGGCGTTTTCCGGTGCTGCACTGCTCTGAGATTCTGTCCCCTGGGATGCAGAATCTTTCTCTGCAGGGGTCTGCGAACATCCGCTGAGCAGGAGAAAAGCCGTAAGAGTGGCGGCCAGTACCAAATAGTGTTTCTTCATTGCTGATGCTTCCTCCCTTCGGCTTTGGAATCGGCAGGGGTTTTATTTCAATGTCCCATACTCTTCATCCGAAACGGCTTCCAGCCACTCGGCGCCGGACGTCTCACAGTCATGTATTATCCGTCGCAGCCGGCTCTTCCTCGTTCCACACTTCCTTGGCGAGACGGAATACAGCCCAGCCCTTGGGCCAGCCCACATACATGGTGGCGTGGGTAATGATGGCAGCGATTTCCGCCTTGGTCACGCCGTGGGCCTTGGCATTCTGCAGATGATAGGTCAGGGAGGAGTCCGTGATACCGGAAGCCATGAGGGAAACGACCGTGATGATGCACTTGGTCTTTACGTCGATTGCCTCCTCATTCCACACCTCGCCGAAGAGCACGTCGTCATTGAGGTGCGCGAACATCGGGGCAAAATCTCCCAGTTGGTTCCTTCCCGCAGTCTGTACAATTTTCTCAGCCATATCCGATTCCTCCTCACTTCATGATTTTCTGGTCGCCTGTGGACCAGACGTGTTTTTCTTTTGCCGCAGCCGGTTTGTTCTGAGCCATAACGCCTGCCAGCGGATGCGGCACGTAGGGCTCCTCCAGGTAGAGGATTTCCTCCGGCGTCAGGACAAGATCTACGGCTTTAGCCGCGCCTTCAATGTGGTGCAGCTTCGTGGCGCCTACGACGGGGGACGTCACCTTGGTCATGAGCCAGGCAAGAGATACCTCGGTCATGGTAACGCCGTGCTTTTCCGCGATCTCAGCGACACGGCCGATGATCACATTGTCCACATCGGCGGTGGCGTCATATTTGAACTTGGCGTAGGCATCCTTCTCAGCCCGCTTCGTTCCGCCCTCTCCGGGGAGTCTGGACAGCCTGCCGGCCGCCAGCGCGCTGTAGGGTGTCAGGGCGATGTTCTCCTCGTCACAGTAGGGCACCATTTCCCGTTCCTCCTCGCGGAAGATCAGGTTGTAATGTCCCTGGACCGAGACGAACTTGGCGAACCCTTCCTTCTCAGCCAGGGCATTGGCCTTGGCGATCTGCCAGGCAAAGCAGTTGGAAATGCCGACATACCTCGCCTTCCCCGCCTTCACGATCCGGTTCAGACCGTCCATAATATCGTAGATGGGCGTCTGCCAGTCCCACATGTGATAGATATAGAGATCCACATAGTCCAGGCCGAGGTTCTTAAGGCTCGTATTGATCATATTTTCGATATGCTGCTGGCCGCTGATCCCATTCTGGATTTCCTCCTGGGTCCTCGGCAGGAATTTGGTGGCAACGACCACTTCGTCGCGCTTTGCGAAATCCCGCAGGGCGCGGCCCACATACTGTTCGCTGGTGCCGCTCTGGTAGGCGATGGCCGTGTCATAGAAGTTGACCCCAAGCTCCAGCCCGCGTTTGATGATCTCTCTGCTGTGCTCCTCATCAATCGTCCAGCTGTGCTGGCCCCTTCCGGAATCTCCGAATCCCATGCATCCCATGCAGATCGCGGATACCTTCAGATCTGAATTGCCGAGCTTTGTATACTTCATTTTTCTACTCCTTTCGGCTCACGTTTTCCTTGACATCGTGTCAGCATCTTTATTATGCACGTGTTTCAGCGCATCGTCAACATGTTTTTCACATCTTGCGGACCGTAGGGAGAGGTCTGATAAGATTATCAGCTCTCGCGGGCTTTATTACCTGTCTCCCCGATGAAGGCAATACGAAATAAGGTGCCTTTTCCATGGAGGGAGCGCGACCTCAGTCACTATCCATCCATGGATGCAGGCACCCAAATCTCTTATAAGTTCCTTCCCAGCAGATACGCCTCCTGGGGATAACCGCTGCGCCTCGTCATACCGGGCGTACCGCATCCAAGTCCCAGCACCATACCGCAGTCCCGGAAATTGATGTAGCGGACGAGGGTCTTATAATGCGCGCTGAGAGCGTCAAACTTCAAGCCTTCGATCCAGCTCTGCAGCTCCTCTTCAGACACATTGCCTCCGAAGCGCTTGCCCTCCAGCCAGGTACCGCTGCCCGCGAGGGCCTCCATGTTGGAGCCGCTCCGGCCGATTCCGCTGCTTCCGGAGGTGCAGAAGGGGATCACTGTGATCCCGTCAAAGCTGTACTTTTCCACAAAGGTATCCAGGATCCGCGGCTCTTCGCCCCACCAGATCGGGAACCCGAGATAGATGGTCGTATAGCCTTCCAGGGAAATATCCTCGCTGCCAATGACCGGGCGGACGCTCGCGTCATCCTGCTCTTTCGTGGCGCGGGTACTGCTGTCGTTATAATTGAGGTCCTCCGAAGTGTAGGGTTCTGCGGCCAGGATCTCATAGAGATCTCCGCCGGTGACAGACGCTATTTTCTCGGCCACACCCTTTGTGGTGCCGGTGGCGGAGAAAAATGCAACCAGGACATCTGAGTGGGCTACCTGAGCAGAGGCATCACCTTCCGCTTCGGCTGCTGTATCTGATGTTTCTGCCGCGGCATTTTCCTCCTGCGTTGATTCGGCCTGAGCCGCTTCCTCCTGTGCAGTCTCTTCCTGTGCAGTCTCTTCCTGGACCGCGCCTTCCTGATTTGTTGTCTCCTGAGCGGTCTTCGATTCTGCGGCATCTGTGCCTGCAGCGGATTCACCCTCGTTTTGGGCAGTAGTCTGTGTCTCTTCCGCTCCTGCCTGGGAATTGTTTCCGCAGGCTGCCAGGGATGTAATCATAAGCACTGTCAAAAAGATTGCGATGACTCTTTTCATTGATTTTATTTTCAGCCTCCATTAAATCCAGTTTCCGGCAAAAATGGTTACAAGCCTCTGAGCATATTGTCAGAGGCTTGCCGGAAATCAGTTCATTTTGCCGCAGTTGCCGACCTTCTCACCGGTAACAAAATACTCATAGGTCGGGAACTCAAAAAGCACCGGCTTAAATACATGATAATTGATTTTTCCTCGCTCGTCCAGAACGGCTTCGTCCGCATAGGTCGCCAGGATTTTGCAGATAAAGTGGTCAAAATGCTCCAGCTCGTAATTGCCGTCAACCTCACACTCGATGGAGACCTTGGCCTCATCGATCAGCGGCGCACCGTTCTCACCCAGGGTCCAGGCGAAAGCTTCCGACTTATCAACTTTGTTGCCGCTTATGGTTCCCATGCGGTCGGCGTCCTTCAGCCAGGACTCGTCCACCACATTGACAGACAGCTTCTTGTTTTCGCGGATGCCCTTGTTGATAGTCATATCAGTCCGCTCCTTCATTGCATAGAATTGATCCGTAAAGCTTCTGTTGTATTGACACCATGTCAGAATCTACATTATATCTTTATGCTGACACAATGTCAATACCTATGTTGGAATCAGGGACGGTTCCTTTTCAGTAAGGCCCCGTCCCTGATTCCGATTTTCTCCCTTTATGTATCAACGCATACAAAATTCCGAAACGCGCCTCAGGAAATCCGGCGCTTCCTCATAGAGTCCATGCCCCAGGCCGTCATACATGTACAGCTCACAATTCGGGATCCGCTCCGCCATTTCCACAGATGCCTGCCCCGAAACGATCTTGTCTTCTTTGCCACCAATCACCAATGTCGGACAATTGATCTGATCCAACAAATCATAGGTATCGTGTGTCACGCAGGACGCTGCCTGTATCCGAAAGCGTTCAAAGGACTTTGGCTTACCGATACTGCCGAGCAGCCGGTATTCGAGCCTTGCCTTTTTCAACCGCTTTTCGGAATAGGAGCGCTCAGCTGTGTCTATCATGATGCCTTTGTAATCGCCGCGATCAGCCATTCCAACCCATCGCGCAATCACATCCTTCACCGTTTCGTTCGGACGGCTCAAAGTCACAGTCAGCACCAGCCTTTTCACCTTGTCCGGATGGTCAAGGGCCAGCCATTGGGCAATCATACCGCCCTGGGAAACGCCGACCAGATAAGCAGCTGACAAGCCCATTGCCTCCATAGCCTCATTCAGGTCTTCCGCCATGTCCCGCGTCGTCATCCCCGGAGAGAGATGCCTCCGCCTGCTGAACACATACAAAGTGAAATCCTTTGCCAGACTTCTGTACAGGAGGGCAAACGGCAGGGCCATGCCTTTGACTGTCTGCAGGCCATCGCCCACACCGGGAATCATGATGAGCGGTTTCGGCCCGCTGCCAAACCGGATATAATCAACGGTTCCCGTCGGCAAATTCAAAACACAGTTCCTTGCCTTCAGCATGATCCCGCCTCCCTTCATCTGCTGGCTGTATACTCAAAGACCAGCCTGTCATATACTTTGTCACCGACCACAAGGCCGTCCTTTTCTTTGCTGACCAACTTCATACCTGCCTTTTCGAGTACTCTCCGAGAGCCTATGTTTTCGGCCGCGCACCATGCGCTCACACAGGGAATGCTTTCATTTTCCGTCAGGTACTCCAGCACTTTCCTCAGGGCCTCAGTGGCAAGGCCTCGGCCCTGCCAACCTTTCACGACGCTGAACCCGACCTCTATGCGGCAGTCCGCAAAGTCATAGGCTCCGATCGTACCGACGATCACATCCTCCACGTCCATTACCCATGAATACGTGTGCTCGTCGCCGTAGTCGTCGATGAATCCGCGGACGGTTTCCTGGGCCATCTCCGGTGTCGCATAGGGATTCCATCCCGAATAGGCATGCATCGCCGGATCTGTCCCCAGATACCGATACAGGTCATCCGCGTCCTCAGGGCGGTATCTTCGCAGGATCATGCGCTCCGTCCTTAGTTCAGCACTTCCATGCACTTCTGTCTCCTCTATGGAGACTATCTGGGAATTGTAAATGAGAACATTCCCAATGAAAATCCCGTCTTCCTCTCCGCCGTACTCGCACTCCAGGAAATCGCAATTTCCGTACGTCGCCAGGCCCGTAAAGATTTCTCCCCATTTATCAGTGATCTGAACGTGTTTTCCATCGTATTTTGAAATGTCCATAGCTGCCGCCGCTCCTTTGGGTTCTTCCGGCAATACATGCTCTGTTCTTTTGGCCGCTTAACTGCAATACTTTGCCAAATACATAGTGTACCGCTGCTCATAGTCTTTTGCCGAATCTCTTATGATGCGCTGATTTTCAGGCATATTCATATTCCTTCCTGCGGTATCAAGGAAACATCCCGAAATGTTCCCGGGAAAAAGTACTTTTACCAGCCCCCGGACTCTCCATCACAAGTATTCTATGCTGCATCGTCCAAAGTCTCCTATGCGTTCACAAGCTTCAGGAACTTTTTTTCATTCATCTGCTCATTCGTAATATATTCTCCGTCATGGAACAGCGCGTAGTTCGTGATCGGAGTCGGCGCATTCTGCGCTTCTTCCCGGCTTTCGATATGAATCGCATGGAATGGAATGGCATTCTCTTTGGCGGTCTGCTCCAAGACCGGGACATATTTCGCATTGAAGGGGCACTGGCTGGTGTAATACAGTACGTATCCTTTTTCTTCTACATGAGGATGCTTTGCACATTCCCTGAAATGAGGCATGTC
>CAMONF010000197.1 GCA_946620335.1 uncultured Clostridia bacterium | reverse complement strand
TTTCGAAAAGTGGGAAAAGGAACCGTCCCTGATTCCCAGGTCTCTGATTCCCAATTCACCATTGCCTGGAAAGGGTTTTTTCGTTACAATAAACTAGTTACAGTTTTTCAGAACTTACGGGAGCGTCCAGCATATGACTCGACTTAAGCACATAGAGAATTGTACCGCTTGGGATCAGGCCCGCAAGCAATAGAAGAAATGATCAAAGTCATTGAACTTCTGAAGGATGCTTCCGCAAGGCTGGATGCCTGAAAATGAAAGCATCCCCCGGATTCTCATGCAATGCATATGATTGCTGAATAATAGCTATGAGCAAAAGGAACGCATGAACCAGTAACTTACGGAGGAGAGCAGCATGGATTCATTTCTTGTGTTTCAGAGCGACTTCGGGCTGGCGGACGGCGCAGTCAGCGCCATGAAGGGAGTCGCTTACTCCGTTGACCCGGCCCTCGTGATCAGCGATATCACCCATGAAATAACGCCATACAACATATTTGAGGCTTCTTACCGCCTCTTCCAGACCTTACCCTACTGGCCGGCCAACACCGTTTTCGTATCTGTGGTGGACCCGGGTGTGGGGACCAGCCGCCAGAGCGTTATAGCCAAAACGGCAGGCGGACAGTACATTGTCACCCCCAACAACGGGACGCTGACGCACATCGCCGCCTTCATAGGCGTCACCGAGCTCCGCCTCATCGAGGAGAGGACCAACCGGCTGAAGAACAGCGAGGCCTCCTATACCTTTTACGGGCGTGACGTCTATGCCTATACCGGCGCCAGGCTGGCGGCGGGTGTCATTTCCTTCGAGGAGGTGGGGCCGAAGCTGGAACTGGAGGATCTGGTATCCCTGGATCTTTACGGCGCAACCCGCGAAGGGGCGTCTGTGACCGGTCAGATCGATATCCTGGACGTGCGCTTTGGGTCCCTGTGGACCTCGATTCCATTTGACACCTTTAATGAGCTGGGAATTTCTTTCGGGGATTACTGCGAGGTGCGCATTTTCCGTGGAAGCTCTCTGGTTTATATCAATCAGATCACCTATGGGCGATCCTTTGCGGACGTCATGGTCGGTATGCCGGTCCTCTATATGAACAGCGTGGGACACATGGCCCTGGCCATCAACCAGGGGTCCTTTGCCAGAGCCTACAATATCGGCACCGGTTCTCCCTGGACCATCGTGCTCTCGAGGGTCAGAGGCAGTCTCAACGGACCGGAACGATAAGAACTCATAACAGCGTCCTGTGCTGCAATTTTTGTGCGGCACAGGCTTTTTTTATGCAATTTGCACTTATTGGCAGGTAACGTTTTTCTGCTTGGATTTTTGTCCGACAGATGGACATATTTGCGGAAATTTGGTACGATGACTCTGAGTATTCTGATAATGGAAGCGCTCATGTGTGGGAAGAAAGGAAGGTGGATCAAATGAAGCATGGAAATAAAGGTTTAGTGCTGCTGGTCATATTAAGCCTGTTGATTTCCCTGCCCGGATGCGGTAGCGCTGCGGCCTCAAAGACAGATACGCAAGGGACATCCTCCGGCGGGGAGGCAGTCGAGGCGTCTCAGGACAAAGCGGATGAGACTGCCGGCGAAGCAGGAGATGCGGTGGAGACGGACGGTGCTTCAGCGCAGCAGGAAGGGGCTCAGACCGAAGAAACCGGTGGTGAAGCAGCCGGTTCCGAAGGCGGCGCAGCAGGTGCCCCGGCGGAAGAAACAGGCAGTGAGACAGCCGGATCCGCGGACAGCGCAGAGGGGGCTTCGGCAGAAGAGGCTGAGGAGCCGGCGGAAAAGAACGGAGAGGTTATCATTTTATATACCAGCGATGTCCACTGCGGGATTGACCAGGGGTTCGGCTATGCCGGGCTGTATCAGCTGCGTCAGTCGCTGGAGGACCAGGGCTACACGACCCTCCTCGTGGACGACGGCGACAGCATCCAGGGAGAAACCATAGGTACTCTGACATCCGGGGAGGCAATCATCGACCTCATGAACGCCGTCGGGTATGATGTCGCCATCCCGGGAAATCATGAGTTTGATTACGGTGTTCCGCGATTTTTGGAGCTGGCGGAAAAGGCAGCGTTTCCCTATGTCTGCTGCAATTTCACAAAGGAAGGGGAAGTCGTTTTTGACCCCTATGTCATTCTGGAAGCGGCAGGCATGAAAATCGCCTTCGTAGGTGTGACTACCCCCAAGACCCTCACCTCCTCGACGCCGGCTTATTTCCAGAATGAGGCGGGTGAGTTCATTTACGGATTCATGCAGGATGGGACCGGTGAGAGGGTCTACCAGGCTGTTCAGGATGCCGTCGATGCGGCCAGAGCCGAGGGCGCCGATTACGTGTACGCCATGGGACACCTGGGCATGGGTACCATCTTTTCGCCCTGGAACTACGCGGATGTCATATCGAACACCACCGGGATTGACGTGTTCCTGGACGGGCACAGCCATGACATGGAGCAGGTCGTCATGAAGAACAAGGACGGGCAGGACGTTGTCCGGTCCGGCGTCGGTACCAAGATGGCCGGTATCGGGTACAGTATCATAAGCCACGAGGGCGGAATCCAGACCACCGATATCCTGAAATGGCCGAACAGCATGTCAGCGCCGGAGGCCTTTGCCCTGGAAAATGAAATCACCGCCCGCATTGCTGAGGAGACGGAGAAGATATCCGAACTTCTGGACCAGGTGGTAGCCACGAGTGATGTGCTCCTGACCATTAATGATCCGGAGCCGGATGCCAACGGCAATCCGGTGCGCATGATTCGTCGGGCTGAGACCAATCTCGGCGACTTCTGCGCGGATGCCTTCCTGGACCAGACAGGTGCCGATATCGCTGTCATAAATGGAGGCGGTATCAGGACAGACCTTGCCCGGGGAGAGATCACTTATGGGGATATCATCAGCGTGTTCCCCTTTGGAAATGACGCCTGCACCATAGAAGCCAAGGGCCAGCAGATCCTGGATGCCCTGGAGTGGGGCTGCCGGATGGTACCTGAGCAGTCAGGCGCATTTCTGCAGGTGGCCGGCATGTCCTATGAAATTGACATCTCTGTTCCAACCCCCTGCGTCTTCGATGAGAACAATCTGATGACGGCCATCAATGGGGAGAGGCGCGTCAGGAATGTTATGGTGGGAGAGGAGCCTCTTGACCCGGAAAAGACCTATGTGGTAGCCGGCACCAATTATACACTGCTCTTAAATGGCGATGGGCAGACTGCTTTTGACGGCGCGGCAGTCATCGAGGACAGCATCAAGCTGGACAACCAGCTTCTCATCGATTATATCGTGGAGTCCCTTGGGGGCAATATTGGAGAAGAGTATGCCGATCCCTACGGTGAAGGACGGATCACTATCGTCGGAGAATAATAACGTAAGGAATGCTCCTGTGCTGATTGCCTGCCGCGTATGTCATCGGAGAGTACTGAAAAGACAGGTTTACAAGGCGCATACACCTCCATCATGAGAGGCGTGTCGGCATTTAGTGATATGCAAAGAATGTATATCATGATATTCGATATACCCATTTGCGAAAAATGAAAACAAGCGTTACAGTATTATCATAGGAACCGGTATAGGGTTTCCCTAATGAAGCAACTGCCTTCTCGGCTGGAATAACACATACAACAAAGAGGAGAAAACATGATATACAGGGTTTTTCAGGGAATGAAGCTGTCTGCTCTGGGCTTCGGCGCCATGCGTCTGCCGGTGATTGAAGGAGATGACAGCAGGATTGACGAGACAGCAGCCCTTCACATGGTGGACACAGCCATGAAGAACGGCATCAATTATTATGACACCGCATGGGGCTATCACGGCGAAAATTCCGAGCTGGTCCTTGGCAAGGCCCTGGCCAGGTACCCGAGGGACAGCTATTATCTGGCCACCAAGTTCCCGGGCTACGATCCCGCCAACTGGGGGAAGGTCGAGGAGATCTTTGAACGCCAGCTTGAGAAGCTGGGCGTGGACCACTTTGATTTCTATCTCTTCCACAACGTTTGTGAGATGAACATCGACGCCTATCTGGACGATGAGAAGTACGGCATTTACAGCTATCTCATGAAGCAGAAGGAAAATGGCCGCATCCGCCACCTCGGCTTCTCCTGCCATGGCAGTCTGCCTGTGCTGAAGCGCTTCCTGGATGCCTACGGCGACAATATGGAGTTCTGCCAGCTCCAGCTCAACTTCCTTGACTGGACCTTCCAGGGCGGCAAGGAGAAGGTGGCGCTTCTCGACGAACGTCACATTCCGGTATGGGTCATGGAGCCCCTGCGCGGCGGCAAGCTGGCCAAGCTGGCTCCGGAATATGAGGCAGAGCTCAAGGCGCTTCGTCCGGATGAGGAAATTCCTGCCTGGGCCTTCCGCTTCCTGCAGACTATTCCGTCTGTGACCGTCATTCTGTCCGGCATGTCCAATCAGGAACAGCTGGAGAAGAACCTTGTCACCTTCGCTGAGGATAAAAAGCTGACCGATGGGGAGATGGCCGCACTCCTTAGCATCGCGGAAAAGATGCTTTCCGTGGGTACCGTTCCTTGCACAGCCTGCCATTACTGCGTGAGCCACTGTCCGATGGGTCTGGACATCCCCAATCTGATCTCTCTGTACAATGAGCATGTCTACACCGGAGGCGGCTTCATCGCTCCGATGGCGCTCGGAGCACTTCCGGAGGATAAGCTTCCGCAGGCTTGCCTGCACTGCAGGAGCTGCGAGCAGGTATGTCCGCAGCAGATCAAGATTTCTGAGATTATGGCGGACTTCTCGGAGAAGCTTGGCTGAGGTGGAAAACGAATAGATTTAGTGGGGAAAATGGGAATCAGGGACGGTTCCTTTTCCCACTTTTCTTGAACGAATGGGGGAAAATGGGAATTAGGGACGGTTCCTTTTCCCACTTTTCGTAAAGCGAAAAGTGGGAAAAGGAACCGTCCCTAATTCCCATTTTCCATTCCCGTCGCTTGCCAACAAGGTTTGTTCAAGTTTATTATATATGAAAACAGGATGAACGATAAATCCCTATCATCTAACAGAATAAGAAACTCTCGTCAGCAGGAGGGAAAGATGTCAGAAACGTCTAACAGGATAAAGACACTGAAGGCCAGCATGGAGGAGAGGATCGTTGGCAAGGGAGAGGTGATCGACCGGATCATCCTTGCCCTTCTTTCCGGCGGCCATCTCCTCCTTGAGGATGTGCCGGGCGTGGGCAAAACGTCCCTGGCCAGAGCCCTGGCCGAATCCCTTTCCCTGTCCTTCTCCAGGATCCAATGCACACCCGATACCATGCCCTCCGATATCACAGGCATCTCCGTCTACAAGCCAACCGAGGGCGCTTTTCAGGTCCTGCCCGGACCGGTGGTCAACAATATCGTCCTGGCGGATGAACTCAACCGGACCTCACCGAGGACCCAGTCGGCCCTTCTGGAGGTGATGGAAGAACACAAGGTGACCATCGACGGTCTGTCTATCCCGGTCCCCGAGCCTTTCATGGTGATCGGCACCCAAAATCCGGTGGAGATGGCGGGCACATACCCGCTCCCCGAATCCCAGCTGGACCGGTTTCTCATGAAGCTCTCCGTCGGCTATCCGGATCCGGAGGCCTCCGAGGACATGGCCAGGCGGTACCTGGAGGGCCAGCTCCACGAGGAGACCCATCCGGTCCTCACAGCCCGGGATATTCTGGAAATGAAGGCCGAAGTCAGCGCCGTCACCATCCACAAGGATCTGCAGTCATACGCCGTCCGCATCGTGGAGGAGACCCGCTGCAAGGCTGAAATCGCCTGCGGCGCCTCTCCCCGTGCCCTGCTGGCCCTCCTGCGCTGCGCCCAGGCTGTCGCCTACATGGAT
>CAMONF010000196.1 GCA_946620335.1 uncultured Clostridia bacterium | reverse complement strand
GGCCTTTGCAGACTCTTCCTCGGCGGCTTTTGCGGCCTCTTCCGCTGCAGCCTTCGCGGCCTCTTCTGTAGCTGCCTTTGCGGCTTCTTCCTCGGCAGCCTTGGCAGCTTCTTCCGCTGCGGCCTTCGCGGCTTCTTCTTCGGCGGCCTTTGCAACTTCTTCCGCTGCAACCTTCGCGGCTTCTTCCTCGGCGGCCTTCGCAGCTTCTTCCGCTGCGGCCTTCGCGGCTTCTTCTTCAGCAGCCTTTGCAGCCTCTGCCTCTGCGGCCTTCGCAGCTTCTTCCGCAGCCCTGTCCGCCTCGGCGGCGGCCGCGATCAGGTCTTCATTTTCCTTCAGGCGGACCACCTGGGCAGCCAGCTCGCTGCCGGTCTCCGCAAAGAGGGCGTTCAGGTCCACCGCAGCTGCGGCAGCCGGCTCCTCCGGAGCGGTCTCCGCCGCAGGCACCGGCCGGTCGGTGGCGCCGAAGTTCTCCGGCTCCAGGGCCTTGACGTTGGCCGTGTCGATATCAGGCGACTCGTACACGATCGCCTTCTCCATGGTCTCCTCGGCCTCCTCCACGGGCTCCTCGGGCGTTCTGATGCCCGCAAATACCTCGCGGATGCTGTCGGCCAGCTTCTGCTGGACCTCCTCCTCGTTGTCGGTCCCGAAAACGGACCTCGGGCTGGTCACCACATTGGGGGCCCGCAGCTCGCCGCGGCTGGTGTTCAGGGCCTCGCCGGCGGCGGCGTTCATTTTCTCGATGGCCTGGGCGGCGCTCAGACGCGGCGCCCTGATATCCGATCCGCCCAGGAAGCTGAACCGCGCTCCGCCCTCGCGCTGGCGGGAATCGTCGTTATCGCGCTTTTCGGGCGCCTCCGCGCTGTCGGCGGACGCAGCCCTGTTGAACCTGTTGTCGTAAAGCTTCCGCTGCATGGTGGTCAGCGGGCGGATGGTCATTTTCAGCTCCATGGCCCGGGTCACATAGCTGCCGTCCGAGAACCATAAAATGAGATCATCGCACTCCTCGATGCACTTCTCCGTCTCGCCGTTGGCCTTGTAGAGCTCTGCCAGCTCATATGCCCAGCGCTCGGTATACTCCCGGTCCTTATACTCCTTGAGAATGGCGATCTGCTCGTCCAGGGACGCGCCCTGAGCCTTCAGCAGATAGTATTTGAGGATGTAGCGGCCCGTATCATGGGGCGCGATCCTCTCAAATTCCTCGCAGTAATGCCTGGCTTCCTCCAGGTCCCCGATCTTAAGGGCCAGCTCTGCCATCCGGTAGACCACCGTCTTGCCGCCCCGGGAGCTTTTCAGGGCATAGTTCAAAATCGTCCAGGAATCCTCCAGGCGATCTGTCTTCTCATATATCTCCGCCACCATACAAAGAATCCGGACGCTTTTCACTTTTTTCCAGTCGATGGCGTCCGCGATCTTGGCGGCCTCGGCGAAATCGCCGTTGGCAGCCAGGCGGCTCATCTGATCCAGTCTGATTTTATACTCGGCTTTATCCAATCCTAATCACCTCGTAATTCCCCTTCCAGTCAACACTCCCCTGTTTTCCGGTAATATCGCTCAGCGTCGGCTCCGCCCCTTCCGCGGCCCCGGCGCAGACTTATCCATAATCTATTTTAGTGTAGCATAAGAGGATTTTAAAGTAAAGAAAGGAGACAGCCGCGCAGGGGAAAAAGTGGGGATTGGGGACGACTCCTCTTCCCAGTTTTCCCTGAAAACTGTAAAAAAGTGGGAATCAGGGACGGTTCCTTTTCCCAGTTTTCTTCGAAAACTGGGAAAAGGAACCGTCCCTGATTCCCACTTTTTTCCCTTACATCACTTTGTAACGGAATTAAGATGCCAAATATCGTCCACGTACTCCTTGATGGTACGGTCGGAGGAGAACTTGCCGGCGCAGGCCGTGTTCATCATGGCCATCTTGGCCCAGCGGTCGCGGTCGCGGTAAGCTGCCTCTACGCGCTTCTGCGCATCCTCGTAAGAGCGGAAGTCGGCCAGGATGAAGTACTGGTCGGCACGGCCGAAGCGTGTGGACAGAAGAGAGTCGTACAGGGGCTTGAAGAGCTCGGTGTTGGGATCGAAGGTTCCGTTCACCAGCTGGACAAGGACCTGGCGGAGGCCGCCGTCCGCATTGAAGATATCGTTGGGATAGTAGCCGCCGTTGTGCTCATAGTTGATGACAGCGTCGGAGGAGAGGCCGAAAATGAAGGCATTCTCCTGGCCGACCTCCTCGACGATCTCCACGTTGGCGCCGTCCATGGTGCCGAGGGTCGGAGCGCCGTTCAGCATGAACTTCATGTTGCCGGTGCCGGAAGCTTCCTTGGAAGCCGTGGAAATCTGCTCGGAAACGTCCGCAGCGGCGAAAATGATCTCGCCGTTGGAGACCTTGTAGTCCTCGATGAAGACGACCTTGAGGCGTCCCTTGAGGGCCGGATCGTTGTTGACGACATCGCCCACGGAGTTGATCAGCTTGATGATCAGCTTGGCGTTGGCATAGCCGGCAGAGGCCTTGGCGCCGAAGATGAAGGTCCTGGGATAGAAATCCATCTCCGGATGCTCAAGCAGCTGGTTCCTCAGGTACATGACATGAAGGATGTTGAGGAGCTGGCGCTTGTACTCGTGGAGACGCTTGACCTGGACGTCGAAGATGGACCTGGGATCCACTTCGATGCCGTTGTGCTCCAGGATATACTGGGCAAGGCGCTGCTTGTTCTTGAACTTGATGTTCATGAACTCCTGACGGGCCTTGGGATCGTCCACGTAGAGCTTGAGCTGGCTCAGGGCGGAGAGGTCGGTGATCCACTCGTCGCCGATCTTGTCGGTGATCCAGGAAGCCAGGAGCGGGTTGCCGTGGAGCAGGAAGCGGCGCTGGGTGATGCCGTTGGTCTTGTTGTTGAACTTCTCCGGGTAGAGCTCGTAGAAGTCCTTGAGGACGTCCTTCTTGAGGATTTCGGTGTGAAGGGCGGCGACGCCGTTCACGGAGTGGCTGCCGACGATGGCAAGGTAAGCCATGCGGACCTGACCGTCATAGATGGGCGCGGTGTTGCGCAGATGGCTCATGTCGCCGTGGTAGCGGGCCTTGATTTCCTCGACGAAGCGGCGGTTGATCTCCTCGGTGATCTGGTAGACGCGGGGAAGGAGGCGGGAGAAGAGGTCGATGGGCCATTTCTCCAGGGCTTCCGCCATGATGGTGTGGTTGGTGTAGGCGCAGGTGCGGGTGGTGATGTCCCAGGCCTGGTCCCACTCGTAGCCGTACTCGTCCATGAGCAGACGCATGAGCTCGGGGACAGCGACGGTCGGATGGGTGTCGTTCATCTGGAAGGCGACCTTGTCAGGCAGGTTGTCCAGAGTGCCGTACTGCTTCATGTGCTTCACCAGGGCTTCCTGGACGGAGGCGGATACGAAGAAGTACTGCTGCTTCAGTCTCAGCTCCTTACCGGCCATGTTGTTGTCGTTCGGATAGAGGACCTGGGTGATGGTGCGGGCCAGGTTGTCCTGCTCGACGGCCTTGGCATACTCGCCGCGGTCGAAGGAGGCCAGCTCGAAGGAGTTGATGGCCTCGGCATCCCACATGCGGAGGGTGTCGACTACGCCGTTCTTATAGCCCAGGACAGGGATATCGTAGGGGATAGCCCTGACGGAGGAGTAATTCTCGTAAATGTAAACAGGCTTGCCCGTCTTGGGATCGAAATCAGTACGGGTGTTGCCGCCGAAACGGACTTCCTTGGCATGCTCAGGTCTCTTGAGCTCGAAGGGATAGCCGTTCTTCAGCCAGTTGTCGCCGACTTCGCGCTGATAGCCGTCGCGGATCTGCTGCTTGAACATACCATAGTGATAGCGGACGCCGCAGCCGTAAGCATGGTAGCCGCCGGTGGCCAGAGAATCCAGGAAACATGCGGCCAGTCTGCCCAGACCGCCGTTGCCCAGAGCCGGATCCGGCTCCTGGTCCTCGATGGCGTTGAGGTCGAGACCGATCTCCTGAAGGGCTTCCTTGACGCCCTCATACTCGCCCAGGTTCAGCAGGTTGTTGCCCAGAGCGCGGCCGACCAGAAATTCCATGGAAAGGTAGTAGACGATCTTGGCCTGCTCCTCCTCGAAGGTCTGGCAGGAATCCATCCACTGGTCGATGATTTCATTTTCCACGACGCTGCCGACAGCCTGGAAGATCTCCTGCTGGGTGGCGTCTTCGATGTCTTTTCTGTAGAGTCTGCGAACGGTATCGCGGACATCGACGATGAACTGGAACTTATCGAATCTGAAATTCTTTCTTCTCATGTCTTATATTCCCCATTTTTCCACCGGCAGCTAAGCGGCCGGTCAAATAACAAATTTACGCATGTATAGAAATCTACATGAATACCAGTCTAATTATATTATTAAATATACAGACGTAAGTCAAGACCCATAATCCACACACCTTTTTGAAAAATGACAACATCCTTGGATATATTTCACAGTTTTTGTTTCTATTTTTGTTCATATCGACCATTCGGTCTGGTTTATACCTGCCGCCACCAACTTTGCGCCGTCTCTCTCTGCCCATTACGCCGCCGCACTCAGGGCAGGAAAGAAAAGCGCTGCCATATCCCGTATCGACCGGGATATGGCAGCGCTCTTTATTGTGTTATGCAGGGTCAGACCGGCGCCGCTCAGCGGGCGATCTTCACCTTGATTTCATTTTTCTTATCGCCTGCGATGACGAGCTCCTTCTCGGGCTCGGCAACCTCAGCCAGCTCGCCAAGGGTCTCGCGGCAGATGTACTCCATCCACTCCTCGGAAATCTCACCGGAGATCTCCAGGCGGATGTGGTCCATGATCTCCAGACCCATCTGCTTTCTGGCGTCCTGGATGTTGCGGACCACGTCGCGGGCCAGGCCTTCTTCCTTGAGGGCCTTGGTCAGGGTCAGGTCCAGGGATACCACGATGCCGTGGTCGGAGGCGACGTGCTCGCCGGCCTTGGCCTTGTAGGTCACCAGGATGATGGCCGGGTCGAAGGACTTCTGCTCGCCGTCGATGGTGAGGAGGGCCGCGTCATCCGTCAGAGAGAACTGGCGGCTCTTCACAGCCTTGATGATCACCGGGATCTGGTCCGGATAGCGGTTCCTGATCTCGTTGAAGTTGGGGGCGTAGGTGACGGAGGCGATGTCGTCGACCTTCTCGAGGATCTCCACCTTCTTCACGTTCAGCTCCTCGGCGATGATGTCCTTGAAGCCTTCCACCACGCTGTCCTTGCCGGCGTCGGCCAGGGCGATGCGGAGGGAGGAGAGGGGCTGGCGGTTCTTGACGTTGTTCTTATTTCTGATGGAACGTGCCAGGTAAATGACATCCTGGACCAGCTTAACGTCGGCGATCAGCTGGGCGTCCTCATACTCTGCCGGCACGGTCGGCCAGTCGGCCAGATGGACGGAGAACTCGCCGGTCAGGATCTGGTAGACCTTCTCGGAGATGATCGGAGCCACCGGCGCGAAGAGCTTGGTGGTGGAGACCAGCACGTAGTAGAGGGTCTCGTAGGCGTTCTGCTTGTCCTCGCTCATGCCGCTCGCCCAGAAACGTCTTCTGGACCGGCGGATGTACCAGTTGGTCAGGCCGTCGACCAGGGAGACCAGGTTCTCCACGTAATGGTTGACCTGATAGCCGTCCATATTCTGGCGGATGTTCTTCTCGGCCTCGAAGACCTTGGCCAGGATCCAGCGGTCGAGCTGGTTGTCGGAGGAGGGCAGCTTCTCCGGATCTCCCACGAACTTGTCGATGTTGGCGTAGGAAATGAAGAAATTGCACGCGTTCCAGTAAGGCAGGATGATCTGCTGGTAGGCATCCTTGATCCCGTTGTCGTCGAACTGGAGGTCGCCGATGACCATGGCCGCCGTCTGGTAGAGGTAGAGGCGGAAGGCGTCGGTGCCGTGGGTCTTCATGAGGTACATGGGATCCGTGTAGTTCTTCGAGGACTTGGACAGCTTCTTGCCGTCCTTGGCCAGGATCGTGCCGTGGACGATGCAGTTCTTGAAGGCCGGACGGTCGAAGAGGGCCACCGCCATGATGTGCATGTAGTAGAACCAGCAGCGGATCTGGCCGGTGTACTCGACGACGAAATCGCTCGGGAAGTGGCTCTCGAACCACTCCTTGTTCTCGAAGGGGTAGTGCTTCTGGGCATAGGTGACCGAACCGGACTCGAACCAGCAGTCCAGGACCTCAGGCACACGGTGCACGGTGGCGCCGCACTTGGGGCAGGGGATGGTGATCTCGTCCATGTACTGTCTGTGGAGGTCGGTCAGGCGGACGCCGCTGGCCTTCTCGATCTCGTCGATGGAGCCGAGAACGACGCGCTCGCCGCACTCCTTGCACTCCCAGATGGGGATCGGGGTGGACCAGTAGCGGTTGCGGGAAATGTTCCAGTCGCGGGCATTTTCTACCCAGTGGCCGAAACGGCCGTGCTTGACGGTCTCCGGCACCCAGTTGATCTCCTCGTTGAGCTCGATGAGGCGCGGCTTGATCTTCTCCACGTTGAAGTACCAGGCGTCCATGGCCTTGTAGATCAGCGGGTTCTTGCAGCGCCAGCAGTGCGGGTAGTTGTGGACGATGGAGCCGTCCGCCACCGCCTTGCCGTTGTCATAGAGGAAACGGGTGATGATGGAGTTCATTTCAATGACGTTCTTGTCCTTGGAGGCCTCGTAGAAGTCGGTGACCTCCGCCGTGAAATGACCCTTGGCATCCACCGGATTGACCATGGGAATATGGTACTTGCGGCAGGTCCAGTAGTCGTCCTCACCGAAGGCGGGAGCCGTATGGACAATACCGCAGCCTTCGTCGGAGCCGACGTAATCGGCCGCCACGACGCGGAAGGCGCCCTGCTCGCGCATGTTGGCGAAGTAGGGGAAGAGGGGCTCGTACTCGATGCCGAGAAGGTCGGTGCCCTTGACCTCCTTCACGATCACCGGCTCCTCGCCGAAGACCTGCTTGAAGTTGGCCAGGGTGTTGGCGCAGGCCACGTAGATTTCGTCGCCAACGGCCACGAATGCGTAGTCCAGGTTCTCGCCGACAGCCAGGCAGAGGTTGGAGGGCAGGGTCCAGGGCGTGGTCGTCCAGGCCAGCATGTAGACCTGCTTGCCGTCCTCCTTGAGCGGTGTCTTGAACTTGGTCATGATCCAGCGGTCCTGACGCGGACGTGTGGAATCAGACTCACGGGTGTCCGAGATGGACAGGGAAGTCTCGCAGTGCATGCAGTAGGGCGTGACGCGGTAATCTCTGTAAATGAGACCCTTGTCATAGCACTGCTTGAAAGCCCACATGACCGACTCCATGAATTCCGGCGTCATGGTCTTGTAGGCGTTGTCGTAATCTACCCAGCGGGCCATCTCTTCGACGTACTCGCGCCAGGCGTCGTTGTTGCTGGAGACGATCTCACGGCACTTCTCGTTGAAAGCCGCGATGCCCAGCTCCTTCTCGATGACCGTCTTGTCATTGATGCCCAGGAGCTGCTCCGCCTGGTTCTCAATGGGCAGGCCATGGCAGTCCCAGCCCCAGACTCTGGGGACCTTGTACCCGCGCATGGTCCAGTAACGGGCGATCATATCCTTGATAAATGAAACCAGGACCGTGCCGTGGTGCGGCTTACCTGTCGGGAATGGCGGTCCGTCATAGAAGACCACTTCGTCCCCTTTGCGCTCCTCCACAGACTTCTCAAAGACCTTGTTCTCCTTCCAGAAGGACAATACCTCCTCCTGGATCTCGGGCAAATCGGGCTTGCCGGCCAGCTCCTGGTAATTGCTCAGGATCTTCATTTTTCTTTCAGCCATACATTTCCTCCTCACGATGGGCCAAATCATATTGCTGCGCGTAAAAACAGCTTATCTATTATATAATATGGAAATCTGAATCTCAAGGGTGAAAGAAAAAATGAGGGGAAACTGGGAATCAGGGACGGTTCCTTTTCCCACTTTTCAAAAAGAAAAGTGGGAAAAGGAACCGTCCCTGATTCCCAGTTTCCGTCTCACCCCACGCCTTACATCACATGGGTATTCCCAATAATATACCGATTGAGCCGGCAGGTCGCCCACGGCCCATAGATGCCGCAGGTGACGACCGTCAGCAAACCGTTGACCAGGTAAATGACAAACATCTCAGACCCCCTGCCAACGAAGCTCAGCCGATCGCCCTCGACCACAGAGCCGCCCATCTCCCAGTTGATGAGAGGAATGGCCGCCCAGGGATAAGCAATTCCGCAGGTCAGCGCCGTGACCAGTCCGCAAAGAATGCTGTAGCCCAGATAGGAAGAGAAGGGCCCGTCAAAGAAGGAATTGGGATAAACCATTCCCGCTGTCTCCGGAGCGCCCATGTAAGCCGTATGGCTGAGCTCCCACTTCTTGAGGGAGACGTAGACGTAGAAGCCGAAGAGCCCGCAGGTGATCACCGTGAGGATCTCCCAGATGATCCACTTGCCCAGAAGCTCGCCGCCGGTGCCGTTGAAGGTCAGGCGCTTGCCGTCGATCACGGTGTGCTCAAGGCGCCACTTGTAGATCCGGCAAATGAACCAGGGAGCCGCGATGCCGCATGTGAACATGGAAGCCAGGACCAGGAGCAACATGTTCACGAAAAGGTCAACGCCCTGACCGTCGAAATAAGAGCCGCCTTCCGGCTGTCCGTCATAGGGAATAGGCGGATTGTTCCGGTAAGCGCCGGCGCCCTGTGCATCTCCCGCACCTGCTGCCGCACCGGCCATGC
>CAMONF010000195.1 GCA_946620335.1 uncultured Clostridia bacterium | reverse complement strand
GGTGTAAACGCCCTCCACCAGGGCGACCCGGGCTTCGATCTCACCCAGCTCGATCCGGTGGCCCATATGCTTGATCTGGTAGTCCTTCCTGGAAATGAAGACCAGCTCGCCCCGCTCGTTGAGCCTCGCCATATCCCCGGTCCGGTAGATGAGCTCCGGATAATGGGGATTCAGGGGATTCTGAACGAAGGACTCCCGGGTCTTTTCCTCATTGTTGAAATAGCCCAGGGCCAGCGGCGTTCCGCGGACGCACATCTCGCCGGCCTCGCCGGGAGCGCAGCGCTCGTCCTTCTCATTGAGGAGGATGATGTCCGTGTTCTCGAAGGGCCTGCCGATGGGAATGGCTTCCCCTTCGGCGAAATCCCGGTCCACCACGTAATAGCAGCTCATGCCGGTCGCCTCTGTGGGGCCATAGAGGTTGATGAACGTGGCCTCAGGCAGGGCGGCCCGCCAGCGGTTGAACTGCTTGATGGGGAAGACTTCGCTGCCGAAGGCGACGGTCTTCAGGTATTTCGGCACCACCGTCTTGAAGGTGTTCATGGCCGAGATCATGGTCAGGGCGGAGACGACCCAGCAGACGTTGGTGATCTTGTGTTCATTTAAAAATTCCACCAGCTTCACAGGGAACATGAAGAGCTGCTTGGGAATCAGGTATGTGGTGGCGCCGCACTTCAAGGTGGAGAAGAGCTCCTTTAGGCAGGCGTCGAAATAGAGGGGCGACTGGCAGCCCATGACCGAGGTCTCGTCGACGCCCAGGACCTCCGTCAGATGGTCCACGTAGTCGATGACGGACCGGTGGCAGGCGACGACGCCCTTGGGGATGCCTGTGGAGCCGGAGGTGAAGACGATGTAGATGGGATCGGTGTCGATGGCGGACCGGCGGACCTTGGCCAGGGCCTCCGCGTCCTCCTCCTCCCGCACCAGGTCTTCGTAGGCGAGGATTTCACTGCCGGAGCCGAACTGGGCGGCGGCTTCCCGCATCTTTTCGTCGCAGATCACGACCCGGGGCTTTAAGTTGTCGAAGATGAGCCCGATCCGGAAGGCGGGCATCTCCTCGTCGATGGGCACGTAGAAGCAGCCGCTGTAGACGGTGCCCCAGAAGGCGGTGATCATATGGGGATGTCTGGCCATCAAAAGGACGACCGGCTCCCGGCTGTAGCCCCTTCTCGCCAGGGCGGACCCGATCCTCCGGGCGCCGTCGTAGACTTCCCGGAAGGTCATGTGCATGCTTTCATTTGCGAAAGCGGGCTTGTCCGGGTATTTGGGGGCGGTTTCTTCAAGGTATTCAAGTATATTTCTTCTCATGGACAAGATCCTTCCTAAAGGCCGGTCATCGACCGTCCGGAGGTGTGGGCTGCATGGGCTTCAGATATGCGGAAAGCCATGCATTTGGGCCGGTGCTCTGCGACAGTACCGGGTGTGCGCTGCATAAAGCGTCAGATATGCGGAAAGCCCTCAAAGCAGATGCCGATATTCCCCGCGGAGGGGAAAGCCGGATTCGAGGACCAGGCGGCGGCTCAGACAGGACAAGGCATCCAGATAGCCGGGACCGGGTTTGCCCTGCTCCCAAAGGATAGACAGGTCTGTGCAGCCCAGGACAATTACTTCAGCCCCGCTTTCCAACAAGTTCTCTGAGACACGATTGAACTTGTCCATATCGGCGGGGCGGCCGGTCTTCAGATCGCTGTATATCAGATCCATGAGGCAATCCTGTGCGGCGGGAGCAGGAACCACGGGCTCCATGCCGCATGCCGTCAGGGCATGGTGGAAGAGGCCTGTGGCCAGGGTGCCGGAGGTCGCCATGAGGCCGACCCTGCGGATGCCGGAAGCCGACAGACAGGAGACGGTCTCGTCGATCATACTGATGAGGGGCATCGCAACGGCTGCCTGGATATCCTCACAGAAGTAGTGGGCGGTGACGCAGGCAATCCCGATACAGTCAGCGCCGGCGGCGCTGAGTGTCCGTGCGCCGGCGATGAGGGCAGGCCGCGGATCCTCCCGGGCAGGGTCAAGAATATATGCAGTCCGGTCCGGGATGGCAGGATAGTTGTAAACCAGCAAAGGAACATGGTCCTGGTCGCAGGAGGCCTGTGTCATCCTCTGAATCTGCCGCATGCAGCAAACGGTAGCTTCCGGGCCCATTCCGCCTAGAATTCCAATCAGCATATTCTTCTCACTTTCCAAAAAAACGCGAACAATCCTAGGAGCTGTACTCGTCCGGGGGATTTGTCACAGCTCTTCCCCAAAATGCGGCGTTCTTGAAATTGCGGAATACTGATGATGCAGGCCGCATATAAAGTCCTGCACTGCCGGGAAAAGGGCAGAATCAGGCCTTTGCGTTGCTGCGACGAGGCCGGGCGGCGACAAGGCGGCCAGGCCGGGGCAGAGGTCAAAAGGTCATGACGCCGGGAGCGGGCAGGTCATTCGTTCTGCAGCCGGGTGACAAGCTCATAAATGGCCTCAGCGGAGTTGAAGTTCTCCGGCAGAAGGTCAGCTGCGTTGATCTCGATATCGAAGGCATCGTTGAGCTCGCCCACGATGGAAATGATATCGAAGGAATCAAGAATATTATTGTCGATGAGGCCCTTCTCGGCAGAGAAATCAACATCCGGTCTGGCGTTCTCAAGAATCTCCATCAGTTCGTCCATACTATTCACCTCTTTTTTTCTGTGGCAGACTTCAGACTGCGAATCTTTGCTCATTGTATACTAATTCCTTGGCAAATGCTACAGGAAGATACCTCAATTCACATATAACCGCCGGCTCCGGGATTTCCGGGAGCCGGCGGCTGCAATCGCACCTATGGGTCCTACATTCTTTGACGGGGCGGTAGAGCAGAAGCGGCCATACCTTGTAAGCGTGAAGAAGTCCCCTGCGAAGAGGGACGATGTGACGAATCAAGCGGCTATTTGCTGCCGAAGAAGGCGTCTCCCGTGAAGAAAGCTTAGAAACCCTGGTAGATGAAGGTCGAAACGTCATAGCCCGGCCCGTAGACGCCGAAGCGGATGATGACGAAGAGGGCCAGGAGGGAGAGGAGCCAGCGGAAGACGATGCCCTGGACCGCGAAGACTTCCCGGCAGACGGTTCCCCGGTAGTTGACGATATCCACCACCAGGAGAATGACGATGGTCATAAGCAGGATCATGAACTGCCGGCTGTCCAGGCCGAGGGTCAGGAGAGAACCGTCGAAGAGGATGCCGAGGTCAAAGTCCC
>CAMONF010000194.1 GCA_946620335.1 uncultured Clostridia bacterium | reverse complement strand
CACACTGATCAACAGGATTTACGGAGGATCATCCATGTTTGCAGACCATGCCAGAATCCATATCCGGTCCGGCAAGGGCGGTGACGGCCACGTCAGCTTCCACCGCGAAAAGTTCGTGGCGGCCGGAGGCCCGGACGGCGGAGACGGCGGCCGCGGCGGTAACATCATTTTCGAAGTCGACAAGGGCATGAATACGCTCTTTTACTATAAGCACCGGTACATGTTCCGGGCCGGAGACGGGCAGGAGGGCGGCAAGAAGCGCTGCCACGGCTCCAACGGCGCCGACCTTGTCCTCAAGGTCCCCGAGGGCACCATCATCCGCGAGGAGCATTCCGGGGATGTCATCGCCGATATGTCCGGCAGCAACGTCCGGCAGATCGTTCTGAAGGGCGGTCGGGGCGGCAAGGGCAACATGAATTTCGCCACGCCCACCAACCAGATCCCCCAGTTCGCGGAGCCCGGCAAGGCTGCCATGGAACTGGACGTGACACTCGAGCTCAAGCTCGTGGCGGACGTCGGCCTCGTGGGCTTCCCCAACGCAGGCAAGTCGACTTTCCTCTCCCGGGTGACCAACGCGACCCCCAAGATCGCGGACTATCCCTTCACCACCATCAATCCCAACCTGGGCGTCGTTGAATTCGATGACGGGACAGGCTTCGTCATCGCCGATATGCCCGGCCTCATCGAAGGCGCCTCCGAGGGCGTAGGCTTAGGCCACACCTTCCTGCGCCACATCGAGCGGACCCGGGTCCTCATCCACCTGGTGGATACGGCCTCCTTCGACGGGCGTGACCCGGTGGAGGACGTCTACGCCATCCACAAAGAGCTCGAGGCCTTCAACCCGGCCATCATGAAGAAGCCCATCCTGATCGCGGCCAACAAGGTCGATGCCTCCGGTTATCTGGAGGAAGATCCGGTGGCCCGTCTCAAAGCCGAATTCGAACCTCAGGGCTTTGAGATCTATCCCATCTCCGCGGTCACGGGCCAGGGTGTGAAAGAGCTTCTCTACGCGGTCCGGCATCTCCTGGAGACCACCGCTCCGGAGCAGGTCTTCTACGAGCAGGAATTCTTCCCGGAGGATATGATCGCAGTCCAGGACCTTCCCTACACCATTGTGCGTGAGGAGGACGGCAAGGAAGTCCGCTTCGTCGTCGAAGGGCCCAAGATCGAGAAGATGCTCAACTATACCAATCTCGAGTCCGAGAAGGGCTTCATGTTCTTCCAGAACTTCCTCCGCCGGTCAGGTATTCTTGACCGCCTGAAGGAGGAGGGCATCGAGGAAGGCCAGACCGTCAAGATGTACGGCCACGAATTTGACTATTACAGCGAAGATCCGGAGGATATGGAAAATGATGACCAGTAAACAGCGGGCTTACTTAAAGAGCCTGGCCATGACGGAAAACGCGATCCTTTACCTGGGCAAGGCTTCCCTCACACCAGAGAACACCCGGAACGTCGAGGAGGCCCTGGCGGCCAGAGAGCTCGTCAAGATCGGCGTCCACCAGAACTGTGACGACGATCCCAGGGCCCTCGCCGAGGTCCTGGCGGAGAGAACTCACTCTGAGATCGTCCAGGTGATCGGCAAGAAAATTGTCCTTTACCGGCCCGGCAAGGACGACAAGAAGAAGATTGAACTCCCGAGGTGACTATGCGCAGGATCGGTATCATGGGCGGAACCTTCGACCCCATCCATATCGGACACCTCATTCTGGCCGAGCGGGCCGCATCCCTTTTCGGCCTGGAGAAGGTCCTCATCATGCCCAGCGGCAACCCGCCCCACAAGAAGGACCGGCAGGGCAGGGCCTCGGACGACCAGCGCTACCGCATGACAGCGGCCGCCATCGCCGACAATCCTCATTTTGAGCTCTCGGACTACGAGATGCACGAGGAGGGCTACACCTACACCTATCGGACGCTGGAGGAGCTCACGGAGGCCAACCCCGACTGCGAGTACTACTTTATCATGGGGGCGGATTCCCTCTTTTACTTTGACAAGTGGATGGAGCCTGCCCGGATCGCCGCCCACTGCGTCCTGGTCGTGGCTACCAGGGATCACGTGGATGACGAAGCGCTGGACCGGCAGATTGATTTCATTTCCCGGCTCTTTAACGCGCGGATTGAAAAGCTGGACACCCCCAATATCGATATATCCTCCCATGTCCTCAGGGACTGGATCGCAGAGGGCAGGAGCATCCGCTACTATGTCCCCGATTCCGTCGCGGCCATCATCGAGGAGGAGCACATTTACAGGCCTGTTGGCTGAACCTTTCGGGCAGGAGATTCAAACGCCTGACCTGCAAAGAAGCAAATGAAGGCAATACCACAGGAAGGAGCCTTACCCATGGCGGCAGAGAGATATGATCTGGACAAATTCAGCCGCAAGCTGAAGAAATACCTGGACGACGACCGGTTCCATCACAGCCAGGGAGTCCGCTACACAGCCGCAGCGATGGCTATGGCCCACGGGCTTCCCCATCACCGGGCGGAGACGGCCGGGCTGCTCCACGACGCGGCCAAGAACATTCCGGACAAGAAGAAGATCCAGCTGTGCGAAAAGACTGGCATTCCTGTGACGCCCATTGAGCGGAAGAACCCTTATCTGCTCCACGCCAAGCTCGGCGCCTGGCTCGCCTCGGAAAAATACCACGTAAAGGATGAGGAGATCCTCTCCGCCATCAGCTGGCATACCACCGGCACCGCGGGGATGACGCCCCTGGAGCAGATCATTTTCATCGCAGACTACATCGAGCCGGCCCGCAACAAGGCGGCCAACCTTCCTGAGATCCGCCGCATGGCCTTCCTCGATCTGGATGAGTGCTGCTATATGATCCTCCGGGACACCATCGCCTATCTGGACGCAAAATGCGAAAAGAATGGCCGTCCGCGCGAAGAGCAGGTTGACGAACACACGCAAATGGCGTTTAATTATTATAAGGGTCTGCATTTAGAGAGACTTTCAGCTCACGCCTGACCGAATCTGACCCAAGATCCCGTCCCGTCATCCCAGGATGATCGGCCGGGCCCAGACAGAAAGGAGACACTTTATGGAAAAAGCTGAATCCAGACAGCTGGCAGCCATTGTCGCCAAAGCCATGGCCGACAAGAAGGGCGAGAATATCAAGGTCGTCGAGATCGACGGTATCTCCCCGCTGGCAGATTATTTCGTAATCGGCACCGGACGCAACCTGAACCAGACGGACGCCATGTCCGACGCGGTCCAGGAGGAAGCCCACAAGGCCGGATTTGACCCCGACCATGTGGAGGGGCACCGGGGCGCCAACTGGACACTGATCGACTTCAAGGGCGTTGTGGTCCACATCTTTGATGAGGAAGCGCGCGGGTTCTACGACCTTGACCGGATCTGGAAGGACGGACGGGTCCTGACGGAAGAAGAGCTGGCATGAAGTGGCTATTCAGAGCGCTGCGGGGACTCCTCGCAGCGCTTTTCGTTTTTCTCGCGTCATTTCTGGCCTTTCACCTGGTGGTCAGCGCCATCACCTCAGGAAAGTTCCGCCCTGCTTCTTCATCCGTAACAGCCAGTGAGGTCCAAAATCCGGAAAATGAAGACACCTCCTCGGAAGACCCGTCCGTCACCTCTGCCGAGGAAGGAGAAGACGGTACTTCGTCTGCCGACGCAGCCCTTTCTGAAGAGAGCAACCCGTCTGCTTCAGAAGCCTCTTCCGAAGAGGAGAGCGGGAGCGGAGCCTTTACCCCCGCGGACGCAGCGCAGCTCATGACTGCCAGTCCCGAGGAGGAGGCTCAGGGCGTCACCGGCTTCAGCTACGACAGGCTGAGCGAAGATGTCCAAAGGCTCTACCGGCAGCTCTACACAGGCGTGGCAGCCCAGAAGACATCCCTTTTCATCACAGCATGCTCCACCAGCGACGCCGGAAGGGCCCTCAACGCCCTTTTGGACGATCACCCGGAGTTCTTCTGGATGGATGGCAAGGCGTCGATCTACGGCCTTGAGGGGGCTCCTGTGGTCCAGATCGGATTCGAATTCAACATCGCCCCCGAATCCATCGGCGAGGCAAGGGCTCTCATTGAGATTGCCGCGCTGGAGTACGAGTCCACCATCCCGGAAGGCGCCGGAACGTACGACAAGGTCAAAGCAGCCTACGAGTATATCATCCGGAAGACAGATTACGACAGTGACCTCACAGGCGCCCAGAGCCAGAATATCCAGAGCGTCTTCATCGACCGCCTGAGTGTCTGCGCCGGCTACGCGAGGGCCTTCAAGTACCTCCTGGACCGCCAGGGAATCCCCTGTGCTTTCCTGAGCGGCACCGCCAACGGACCGGACGGGAGCCCCGAATCCCACGCCTGGAACCTGGTGACCATCGACGGCGTCGACACCCTGGTGGACGTGACCTGGGGCGATCCGACTTATCTGGGAGAGGGGGACGCGGACCCGGATTTCATTTCCTACGATTACCTGTGCCTGACCTCCGAGGAGATGGCCAGGACGGGACATGCGGCGGGAGAGTACTACACGCACTCCGACTGCACCGACCGGAGCTATGATTACTACCTGCTGAACGGAAGCTACTACGAGACCTTCGACTATGACAAGGTCGCCTTCGCCCTCATGGACGCCGTGGACAACAACCGGACCGAGGTCCGGCTCAAGTTCGGGTCCGACGAGGCTTATCAGGAGGCCATGTACGAGCTCTTTGAAGGCGGCATGGTGGCGGACGCCCTCCAGAGGCGGATGTCCTGGGATAATCTGACAAGTATTACTTATTATCATCAGTACTCGGAAGGGTTGTATACGATCCGGGTGTTTTGGTGACAAAAACTGGGAATCAGGGACGGTTCCTTTTCCCACTTTTCATGAACGAATGGGGGAAACTGGGAATCAGGGACGGTTCCTTTTCCCACT
>CAMONF010000193.1 GCA_946620335.1 uncultured Clostridia bacterium | reverse complement strand
CAACCACTCCGCCTGCACCTGTTAATCCGGTTTCAGTCGAATTCTATATTTCATGAAAACCTCCTTGGGATTAAAGGGAAGGGGGGATGTGGTGGGAATGAGGGACGGTTCCTTTTCCCACTTTTCCTTGAAAAGTGGGAAAAGGAACCGTCCCTCATTCCCACTGCCTTTTGAAAGTGGGAAAAGGAGTCGTCCCTCATTCCCACTGCCTCACCCCTTCTCCGCCACCATCTTCCGATACTCCGACGGCGCCATCCCCTTGCTCCGCCTGAACAGTCTGCTGAAATATGCCAGGTCGGGGATGCCGCAGGCGGCGGCGATGCTCTGCACGGAGCCGTTGCTGGTATTCAGCAGGTAGACCGCCTGCTCCATCCGATACTCGTTGATAAAGGCAGTCAGCGTGGTTCCGGTCTCCTTTTTGAAGAGGGCGGAGAGATAGCTCTTGTTCATACTGAAAAATGAAGCCAGATGCGCCAGCGTCAGCTCCCCATCCATATAGTGCATATGTATGTAGTTTATCACATCCTGAATGGCAGGAGAATACCCGCCGGTGGATCTTGACTGGACCAGCAGGGCGTACCCCCGCAGCATATCCTGCATCACCCGCTGGATCTGAGCTCGGTTGGACGCGCTCTCGATCCGCACGGCATATTTGCGGGAAATGTCATCCAGATGAATCGGGTGAACACCTCCCCTCTGCGCCGCCTTTCTGCAGAGGGTGTTCAGAATGATGGTGTAATTCATGAAACTGCGCAGGGGAACGCTGGTCCGGATATCCGGGTTGCTGAAAGCCGGACTGCTGAGGCACCTGACCGCCGCGCCGGCATCCCCGCGGGCGATGGCGTCCATCATCCGGTCCTCCAGCTCATACCGCTGCGCCATCCGGTCTGCCAGGTCCTGACTTTGGTCCTCCCGCGGCCTCCAGGCAAAGTCCCCGCCCCGGGCCGCAGCCTGCGAAATATGATGGATTTCGGAATCCCCTTCCCCGAACAGCTCGCTGCCCAGCGCGTAGAGGTAATCCTCGATGAAATTGTCATTTTCGAAGCGCGGCAGTGTGGAATAATACTGGGTCAGAAAAAGCTTACATTCAGAAATGAAAACCTTCTCCCCGAACATGCCCTCAAGCTCCTCACCCCCGATGGCAGCCGTCAGATAGGGCCCGGCCTTCAGGATCACCGGAATTTCCTGGTCCGGCACCGGAATAAAGAGGTAATGACAGCAGAATCGGTCCGCCGCCATGCACAAAGTATGCTCTTTGGGCAGGTCCTCCTGGAAGGCTTCCGTGTTCAGCAGCACCGTTTCCGCCCCGCCCATGACCGCCTTCCGCAGACCGAGGTCCAGGTCATCCGCCGCGCATGGCCTGTCCCAGGGGATCAAGGCCGTGTGCATGTTCAATCTCAGGAAAAACTGCTCTGTCAAACGCAACACTGCGTTGTTCATGGTCCTCTTCCTTTCACCATGTTTTATAATATATTTGTTTTTATTTGTATTATATCTATTAGTATAGCATATTGCTCAATATTGTACAAATATATACAAATAATATTATTGAGAGCTGACTGAAAACATCCGATAATATGATCAGACGGGAAGAGGACCACCCGGAACCAGCACCCCCTCTTCCAAAAGAATTGACCACATCCGCGTGTACGAGATGAAGCAAAGGAGATGAGAGAATGGCTGCATTTGTCACATTAAAAAATGAAAACCTGCCCGTTGTCCACGAGCAGAACCCGGCCATGATGGCCTACAACATCGAATTCGCCGAAGTGACCGGCGGCACCTTCTGGAAGGCCTACACTCCCGGCCAGATTGCCGGCACCGAGGAGTTCAAGGTGGACGCCAGCGGCGGGATCACCGCGGCCTACAAGGACCTGATGCAGGTCTACCCGCCCATCAACCTGTATGACGAGAAGCTCCGCCGCCTGGCCAAAGAGTTCGGCCCCGGCTGGGTCCGCGTGTCCGGCACCTGGGCTACGAAGACCTACTATGACCTCGACAACACGACGGGCGGCAAGGTGCCGGAAGGCTATCTGAATGTTCTGACCCGCGACCAGTGGATCGGCGTCCTGGACTTCGTCAAGGCCGTCGACGCCAAACTCCTGGTCTCCGTCTCCGCCTGCCCCGGCGTCTACGGCACAGACTCCGCGCCGGTTCCGGCCTGGACGCCTGTGGAAGCTGAGAAGCTCTTCCGCTTCTCCAAAGAATACGGCGTTCCCATCAGCGCCTCGGAGTTCGTAAATGAGCCGAACATGCTCAGCGAGACCGGTTTCCCCAAGGGCTACACCGCCGCTGACCATGCCCGCGATCAGAAGATTTATCAGCAGTGGCTCAAGGAAAATTATCCCGATTGCCTCTACGTCGGCCCCTGCAGCGTCGGCAGCGAGGGAAAAATGGGCAAGAGCGGAGGCGTGGAGGTGCTGGTAGGAGACACCTGCACCACATACGACCTCATGGGTGAGGATCCGGCCCCTCTGGATGTCTTCTCCTATCATTATTATAATGGCGTTTCCGAGCGGCTGGCCGGCGCCATCCCCTCCATGCACTGGCTGGAAGAGGACGCCGCCACGGAGGAGTATCTGGACGTCGCCATAGCCTGCGCCAGAGCCTACGGTCCGCTTCGCGACAAATACTGCCCGGGCGGCGAGATGTGGGTCACCGAGTCCGGCGATGCGGGCGGCGGCGGAGACACCTGGGCCTCCACCTACCTGGACGTGATCCGGACCCTCAATGAGGCGGGGGGATTCAGCAGGGAGACGCGTGGTGTCATTTTCCACAATACCCTGGCGGCCTCAGACTACGCTTACCTGGACAGGGTCAGCCATGATCCCAGGCCCAACTACTTCGCGGTCCTGCTCTGGACAAAGCTCATGGGAACGACCGTTTTCGACACGATGGAGCCGATCCGCGAGGGCGCTCACGTCTACGCCCAGTCGCGGGCGGACGGCAAGGACGGCATCGTCTACCTTGTCGTCAACAACAGCCTTACGGACACCACCCGTGTCGAGCTTCCGGCGGAGGCCGCGCGGTACACGCTGGAAGGCAAGGACGGCAAGCCCCGGGCAGCCGTCATGACGCTGAACGGGAAGGACCTTGTCCTCGGCGAGGACGGCAGCCTTCCGGCCATGGAGCCGGTCATGGAAGCAGCCGGGACCGTGGAGCTGCCGCCGCTGTCCTGCACCTTCTTTGTTCTGTGAAAATGGGAATGAGGGACGGTTCCTTTTCCCACTTTTGGTCAGGGGAATTGGAAAGGGGCTGTCGCACTAAGTAATTAGCGCGGCAGCTTTTCTAAGCGGATGAGATGCGGCCAGATGGCCGCATCTCTCATATAAAACAAAGACCCGGGCTTCGAAAAGTCCGGGCT
>CAMONF010000192.1 GCA_946620335.1 uncultured Clostridia bacterium | reverse complement strand
TATTTTATCCAACATGTAAAAGAAAGAGTTCTCTTCCTTAAATCCAAGTGGAATAAGACTAAAAGCAATGATAACAACCATTGAATAATCATAGGCAGAACTAATGAAATCGTTTCCTTCAGATCTTTCTATTATTTCGTAAACTCTTTTCCTCGTCATAGTCGTATCTCACCCTAACTATATTGCTTGATGACTGCTTATCGAAATTATATCATTCCTGTTCCTGATATGAACCATCAATATTTTTATCACTCTTTTTATCAGATGATTCATGTTCCAAAAGTTATTTTTCAATTAGTTCAATGATCTATGCTTTTTTATTAGATTACTGTTTATCTACCCCACATGTTTGTCAACCTTTATTGCTTCACCCCTTGCCCTGCACAGCCCCAAAACCGTATAATAAAAGGAGAGCCTTGCTCTTAAAATGACGCTTTACCGTCACTTCGTCAACAGGAGGAACACCATGTCCAACACACTTGACTTTGAAAACTTTTATTCCCACGACACAGACGTCTACTCGCTCCCCGGCTTCACACCGCAGATCGTGGACCAGGCCTACCTGGATGCCCTCGGTGTGGAGGTAAAGCCCTCCGAAGCCACGCTCCAGGGTCTGATCAACGGCTCCAAGGTCTTCATGAAGCGAATCGAAAATAAAACCGTCATCCCCGTCCAGCGCCTGGTCCTTGAGGAGGCCGATCCCGACACCATCGAGACGGAGATCCACAACTACACCGGCCGCTGTCCCACCCTCACCTTCGAGATCAACCCGGTCAAGGGCTGCAATGTCGGCTGCCAGTACTGCCTGGTCACGGACGGCGTCCACGAGCAGCAGCTCATCGCCTACAGCAACTACCATCTCTATGTCCGCAAGCTCCTCAAGGAAATGAACGGCACCCCCGAGACGCCGCCCACCGTCGAGGACGTCAAAGAGCGCAACCGCCTGCTCCAGGAGCTGGCTCACGCCATCGTCGCAGAACCCGGCCGCAAGAAGGAGATCGAGCGCCAGATCACGGAGATCAGCCGCGGCAAGAACTGGAACCACTATTACTACTATTCGCCCAAGACGGAAGCCTTCCAGGAGCCGACGCTGAAGACCGGCATCGCCCACAAGATCCTGAAGGAGTTCATCCGCCATTTCGAGGAGTATCCGGATTCCAACGCCCGCCTCTTCATCGCCTCCAAGGCCGGCGTCCGCCATCTCCTGTGCGAGTATGAGGGGGAAACGATTCTGGACCTCTTCAAGCAGCTGAAGGACCACATGCAGTTCAACACCTCCGTCTCCATCATGCCGACAGAGTTCCGGAACCTCCTGGAGCCCTATGCCGCCCCCATCGAGGAGCGCCTCGCAGCGGTCCGCCTCTGCCAGGAGAACGGCATCATGGCCAACTCCGCCCTGGTCCAGCCCATCTTCACACCTTACCTGACCGAGGACCACATCAAGGAGTTCTTCGATGCCCTCCATGACACGGGCATCATCAACTACAAGCCCGAATTCCTGACGGCCTGCATGGAGAACCTGGCCATGCTCGGCCAGTGGCTCGGCTATTTCGACAAGTCCCTGGAGAAGGCCCTCTACGAGGACTACATCATGCCGGAAAATGCAGACCACAAGAAGCAGCGCGGCCGCACCGCCCCCGACCGGGCCCTCAGCATCGGCAACATCAGGAAAATGATGGACTACACCGAGTCCATCGGCATGACCACCAGCATCTGCTACTGGGTCCGGACCCAGCTCAAGATCGACGGTCAAATGATTCCCATCATCAACAAGAACGGCTTCCAGTGCCTGGGTTACCAGTCCCAGCTCTTCAAGACCGAGAACTGAAGGCCCAGCCATGCGTGAAATGAAAAGACCCAATATCAACCGGAATGGCATCCTGCCCATTCGCCGGCGAAAAGGTGAGACATATTATGACCTCTTTGGCCGGCTCCACGCCCCCCTCATCGGCTACTATCGCAGCTGGACCTACGATCCGCCCATGGTCATCACATCGGAGCGCGAGCAGGAACTGGCCGAAATGCATCGTGTGCTGCGCAAGGCATGCGCCCATTACGCCGCCCATTACAGGGACTTTCTGGACCTCATCCCCTACGAGGACAGGGTTCTGGAGCTTTTGGCCTATGTGGAGGGAAGCCCCTTCGAGGCAGGAACCGCCCGGCCTGATTTCATTATCGGAGAGGACGGGAGCCTCCTGATCTGTGAGATCACAGCAAGGTTCTTCGGAAATGGGTATTTTCTTTCATTTTTCAACGAATGCGCCGGACAGGCCATGGCCAAGGAGGCCGGCATCACGGACCGCCGGTCCTATTTCGAAGAGATGCTGGCCTACTTTGCAGCCAAACCGGGGGATGCCCGCCGTCTGACTGTCCTTGCCAGCGCCGACAAATCCGACTCCATCGGGCTCTACGTGCCCTTCTACACAGCCCTCGGCCTTTCCTGCACCATCATTCCTGCGGGAAAAGTGGAGGACAGTCTTCATAAGCTGCCCGGCAGCTTTATCGTGAGCGCCCTGAACCAGAAGGACCTGCTCAGCTTTTCCGACGCCACCCTCCGCCGCCTGGCGGATCTGGGCATGCGAAATGACTTCCGCAGCATCTTTCTCCTCCACGACAAGCGCTTTTTCCGCCTCTTCGACGAGCCCCGCTTCACCCGCGCCGCTCTGACGGAGGAGGAAACGGCTTTTCTCCGGGCCCACACCATCACCACCTACCTACCGTCCATCGATCCGGACATGTTCGCGGAAGCGCGGCGCAACAAGGATGCCTTCATTATAAAGCACCGCTGCCTGGGCAAGAGCGAGCGCGTCTACGCCGGCTGCCTGACGGACCAGGCTGTCTGGGAAGAGCTTTTCACCTCCGGCGATGTGGCGGACATGATTCTTCAGCCATTTATCCGCCAGAGGCCTTTCACCACCGTCTGGAAAAATGAAACCATCACCGATTTCGTCTCGGGCACCATACTCAGCGTCGATGACCGATTTTTTGGCACCGGGCTTTTCAGGACCTCCAGCCGGCCGGTCATCAACCAGACGGACGCCCATAAAATTTCACCCCTGATCACAGACCAGGGGCAGAAGCTGAAGGAATGTTTTTATCTGTAAAGCAGGTTGCGGAAACCGTCCGGCTTGCCGGCGGCACCCCGCAGCAATCGCGGATCGACAGCCGCGCCGGAGGCGACTATTGACGCGTCAGCGCCGGCGGCGGGTTCAGGACCTCCCGCACCTCCCACAGCGGCTCCGCCGTCTTCCGGGGAAGATACGGCGCCACCATCATGGAATACCAGAATCTGACCAGCTTTTTGAGGTCATAGTTGGAGCTTCCTTCCGTCCTCGCCCGGTGGACGAGGGGGACGGAGGTTATTTTCCGGGTCCGCCGGAAGAAGGATGCGCCTATAAATGGCCTCGGCCGCTTCTCCCGGCGCAGCAAGGCGATACCGGCCGCGTCGACGGCGAAAAAGCTGGTGATCCGAAGCCCCCGCGGCTTTCCGGCCAGCACTGTCAGCATACAGTTGTGAACGTCACCGGCCAAGCGCCGGAAAGCGGTCTCCCGCAGGATCGGAAAGCGGGCGTAGACCAGGTGATAGCCCTCGCCGCACCGGCGGACCAGCGGTCCGATGCCGTCGGCAGGGTGCTGCCCGTCATCGTCCATAAATACGGCGACTTTTCCGCGGACGAAGGAGAGGCCCGCCAGGCGCGCATTTGCCTGGCCCGTGTTCCGCGTCAGGTCCACGCCGACGATTCGCCTGTCCGTGGCGCAAAGGCGCTTGATTACCTCGAAAGTGTCGTCCGGTGAACCATCATTTACCAGAATGATCTGACAGCGAAGGTCCGGCTCGGCAGCCATAGCTGCCCGGATCTCACCGACCGTCCGCTCAAGATAGGCGCCGGACCGGTAGCAGGGAATGACGATGGAAATGTTTGTTTTCATTTTTCACTCCTAAGCGTTCGATATCTGCATTGTACCATCAACTGTCCCAGGATGAAAGGAGACTTGTTATATGAAGCGTCTGGCCATCATCGGAGCCTCCTCCCTCCAGAACCCGCTCATCATGAAAGCCCGCCTCATGGGCATCGAGACCCACGTCTTTGCCTGGAAGGCCGGGGACGTCGGGGAGGACACTGCCGACTTCTTCTACCCCATCAGTATCATTGAAAAAGATGAAATCCTAAAGGTCTGCCGTCAGGTCGGCGTGGACGGCATCACATCCATCGCCTCCGACCTGGCTGTCGAGACCATCGGGTTCGTGACTGACGCCATGGGGCTGCCCGGCAACACGCTGGCCACCAGCCATCTGGCCACCAATAAGGGCGCCATGCGGGAAGCTTTCCAGGCCCACAAGGTCCCCTCTCCCGATTTTTTCGTCTTAAAGACTATGCCGGAGAACACGGAAGCCGTTCTCCGGGAAATGACAGCACAGGTCATAGATTTCCCCGTCATCGTAAAGCCCACGGACCGCTCCGGAAGCCGCGGCGTGACGCTGGTGACCGGGCCCGAAGGGCTCATGCCTGCCATCCGCTTTGCCATGGAGGAAAGCTTTGCCGGCGAGGCGATCATAGAAACGATCATCCCAGGCCAGGAGTACAGTGTGGAGTGTTTCTCAGCCGACAGCCACCATACCCTTCTGGCAATAACGCAGAAATTTACCACCGGTGCTCCCCACTTTATCGAGACCGGCCATATTGAGCCCTCCGGGCTCACCGAAGAGATGCGCCAGAAGGTCCTGACCGTGGTATCCCAGGCACTGGACAGCCTCGGCATCATCTCCGGCGCCTCCCACTCTGAAGTCCGGATTGCGGAGGACGGGACCATCGGTGTTGTGGAAATCGGCGCCCGGATGGGCGGCGACTTCATCGGCAGCCACCTGGTCCCCATGACCAGCGGCGTGGACTTCGTGGGCGCCGTCGTCTCCCAGGCCCTGGGCGAGGTCGTCCACGTCCGGCCTGCCCGGACCGGCCGGGCAGCCGCGGTCCGCTATATCCTCACCGCCGAGGACTACAGCACCTACCGGAGGATCAAATCCGCCCATCCCTCCTGGATTGTGGCTGAGGAGGTGGGGGATATTCCTGATGACGGTGACGTCAGAAGCAGTGCCGACCGCCATGGGTATTATATCCTGCGGGGGGATGATAGAGAGGCGCTTCTGGGGTTGGGTATTTTCTGAACGGATGGTGCAAAGGGGAAAATGGGAATCAGGGACGGTTCCTTTTCCCACTTTTCATTTC
>CAMONF010000191.1 GCA_946620335.1 uncultured Clostridia bacterium | reverse complement strand
GGCAAGGACAGCGACGACTCCAACACGTACTTCGCGGGCGGCAGCCCCTCCAGCATCATCGTCGGCGACCAGCTGACACCGGAGACCCTCGGCGCCCTTCTGGCCCATTTTGAAAATAAGATCATGTTCCAGGGCTTTGTCTGGAACGTCAACAGCTTCGACCAGGAAGGCGTCCAGCTGGGCAAGGTCCTGGCCAAGAAGGTCCTGGCTAAGGACACGGACGGCGCGCTGACATCCTACAGCAAGCTGCTTGGAATTTTCTGAGAAGTTTGAGTAATTAGAAAAAAGTGGGAAAGGAAGACGGTTCCTTTCCCACTTTCTTTTTTGGGCAGGGATGGAAACTGGGAATCAGGGACGGTTCCTTTTCCCACTTTTCATTTTATGAAAAGTGGGAAAAGGAACCGTCCCTGATTCCCAGTTTCTCTGATTCCAGCCCCGTCCCTCTTTCCAAAGTCGGGTTTACCTTCCGAAGCCGCCTCTGGGCCCGCCGCCCATGCCGCCCTGGGGGCCGCCGTCCTGGTGGCCGCCGCCGAAGCCGCCCATGCCGCCGCCCATCATGGAGTTGGTCAGCTGATTCACCTGCTGGCCGTTCACGATGACGGTGCCGCCGTTCAGGGAGCCGGTCCGGTCGTAGTCGAAGGGGGAGTTGGCGGTGATGTTGACGGTGCCGCCGTTTATGATGATGTCGCCGTTGGCGTCCAGGGCATCCGTGTCGCCGGCGCCCATGACGACGGTGATGTCGCCGCCGTTGATTTCGATGGTGGGGCTGTAAGCGGAAGATTTGTTAGAGGCGTTGATGCCGTCGTCAGAGGCGTTGATGCTGACAGTGCCTGCGTTTATGGTGAGGTAGGTGGCCTCCAGACCTTCGGCCGCTGTGATGTCGAAGGTGCCGCCGTCGATGGTCAGCGTCGTGGTGGCCTGGATGCCGTCGTCGGAGGCAGTGATATTGAAGGTGCCGCCGCTCACATAGATGCTGCCTACGGTGTCATCCTCATCGTTCTCGCAGTGGAGGGCGTCCTTGGAGGAAGAGATGGTGAAATTGCCGTCGCAGATGGAGATGGAGTCATTTGCCTCGAAGGCGTCGGAGGCGGCTGTGATCTGATAGGTGCCGCCGGTCACCTTGAGGTCGTCCTTGCAGGTGATGCCGTTGTCGGTGGAACTCACGGTCAACGTGCCCTTGCCGTTCAGGACCAGGTCATCCTTGGAGAAAATGACCGCATCCGTGTTGGTCTCCCCGTCCGCCGTGAAGGCGCCCGTCACGGTGAGGCTGTTCTCGCTGTCCGTGGTGGTGACGAAGACCTTATCCGCCGAGATCACGTAGATGGCCGGTGCGTCGGTGTTGGTGATGGAGACGCCGTCCAGGACCAGCTGGACCTTGGCCTCCTTGTCCGCCTCGACGGTGACGGTGCATTCGGAGGCGGTGCCGCTCAGGACATAGACGCCTGCCTCGGTGATGCTCACGTCCTGTCCGTCAGCGACTGTGATGGCCGTGGCCTCGGAGAGGTCCGCTTCCTGCGCGAGGTCGCGGTCGGTGAAGAGGTCGGAGGCGGCTGTTTCCGAGGCTGCCGTTTCCTGGGCGGTAATCGTGTTTTCCGCAGGGGTGGCGGCTGTTTCTCCGGAAGCCGCGGTCTGGGGCAGGTCTTCATTTTCAGCGGAAGTCTGGTCAGCCGATGTTTCCGAAGTCACGGCAGCGGAGGCCTTTGTATCGGCGGAGGCGGTGGCGCCGCAGCCGGCTGCCAGGAGGGAGAAGGTGAGGGTGAGGGCGAGGAGTCGGGCTACTCTATTTCTTTTCATATCTGAAATCTCCTTTCGGTTCGTATGTGTGAGATACTACGGAAGATTTATGAAAAAAGTATGTCCCACCTCGGGCGAATTTGTGAAAAACCGGGAAAAGAATTCTATGCGGTGACTTTGCCGGGCGTGCGTGCTATATTTGTTCAGGCCTTTTATACATCGACGTATTCATTACGACTGCGTCCGTGCTTTTTCATGCGGAAAGTGAGAAATGAAGACATGCAGATCGACATGCCCCAGGGAAAGCCACTCGGAATGCTCCTGCGTTTCGTGATTCCGGTATTCATCGGCAACCTCTTTCAGCGGGGCGGTGTGGAGAAGAAACGTGGCGGCTCAGAGAATGGTCCTCAGGGCGTCCAGGGCGGCCCCGACGTCCTCCGGGGTGTTGAATATGCCGAAGGAGAAGCGGATCGAGCCCTCAGGGAAGGTCCTCAAGGTCTTGTGGGCCGACGGCGCGCAGTGGAGCCCGACCCGGGTCCGGATCCCGAATTCCTCGTCCAGCCGGGCGGCGGCTATGGCCGGATCCGTGGTGAGGGGAAGGATGGAGACGACGCCTGTGCGGCCCTCCACAGTCATTTTTCCGACGATCCGCAGCCGGCCGGCTGCCTCAAGAGGCGCGAGGCCATCCAGGAAGAGACCGGTCAGCGCCCGCTCGTGGTCTGAAATGGCAGCCAGGCCTTTTTCTTCCACGAAGCGGAGACCGGCGCCGAGGCCGGCGATGCCCGGGAGGTTCAGCGGGCCTGCCTCAAAGCGGTCCGGCATGAAGCCCGGCATTTCCTCTGTGTGGGAGATGGAGCCGGTCCCGCCGGCAATCAGGGGCGTAAGAAGGCCGGCGAGCTCCCGGCGGATGATGAACCCGCCGATGCCCTGGGGGCCAAGGAGGCTCTTGTGGCCGGTGAAGGCCAGGGCATCGATGTTCATTTCCTTCATATTGACCGGCAGCACGCCGGCGGTCTGGGCGGTGTCCAAAATGAACACCAGCCCCTTTTTTTTGCAGAAAAGCCCCACATCTCCTGCCGGCAGCACGGTGCCGCAGACGTTGCTCGCGTGGGTCATGATGACGGCCCTGGTGTTTGGCTTAAGGTAAGCCTCCAGCTCCGGGGCTCCCTCAGTGACGGGCATGGAGCCGTCCTCCCGGCAAGGGATCCGCGTGAAGGAGACGCCTGCTTCTGCCAGCTGCACCAAGGGACGCATGACCGCGTTGTGCTCCATGGAGGAGACCAGGACGTGGTCGCCGGGCTTAAGGAGGCCTTTGATCAGCATATTGAGGCTCATGGTGACGTTCATGGTGAAGACGACGCAGGCGGGATCCTCCCCGCCGAAGAAGCGGCAGAGGCGGTCGCGGACCTCGAAGACCATGGCGCCGGCGTCGTAGGCCTCCCGGTAGGAGCCGCGGCCGATATTGGCGCCCACCTTCGTCATGAAGTCTGTCATGGCGGATGGAACGGCGGCGGGCTTGGGGAAGGACGTGGCTGCGTTGTCCAGATAGATGCTTCTGGGATTCATGGTATGCTCCTTGTTCGAATGTCGGCTTCTCTGACGAAGCGGACAAAGTCCCGGACGTGCTCCGGAAGCGTGTCATACTTGTTGTAAAGGAGGAAAAGGTCCCGGCCGCCGGCAGAGGGCGCCAGGTCAAAGCAGAGAATCCTCCCCTCCGCCGCGAAGGTGCGGGCCGCCTGCCCCGAGAGGATGGAGATGCCGGCGCCGGCGGCCACCAGGGCCAGGATGGCCTCCTGGTCGTTGGTCCTGACTGCCACGCGGAGGCTCTCCAGGGAAATGCCTGCATGCTCAAGGAGGGAGGCTGCCTTGTCGAGGGAGCCGCTCCCTTCCTCCCGCTGGATGAAGGGCTCGGTGAGAAGCAGGTCTCTGAGCCTGTCCGGGAGATGCTTCCCATGGGGCGCGGGGGCCTCGGGCAAAGCGCTGTTGTCCGGGGAGGAACCTTCCAAGACCGTGGGTGAAGCTTCGAGAGCGGTCTTTATTTCCCTGAAACGGCTGTCCGCAGGTGTGATGAGGACGAGATGATCTCTGGCAACGGCCTCCTCGATGAGCTCGGGCCTTCGTGAGGGCATGCCGGTGAAGCCGAGGTCATAGAGGTGGCTCAGGACGCCCTCGGCAACGACCCTGGAATCGCTTCGGGTAATGTCGAAGACGACGTCCTTCCGGCCCTTCAGGAAGTCCGCGATGACGTCCGGCAGGAGGCAGGAGGAGGGGATGGTGGAGGCCCCGATGCGGATGAGCTTCTGACTGCCGGGGAGGCAGGCGTTTCCGATCCGGTCGCGGAGGGTCAGAATGCCCTCGGCGTACTCGAATATTTCCCGGCCTTTATCTGTGAGCTCGATGGACCGGGTGCTGCGGCGGATGAGGCTGACCCCCAGCTCCTTTTCCAACTCCCGGATGTGGAGGGAGATGGTCGGCTGGGAGATGAAGAGGGTCTCCGCTGCCCTGGTGAAGCTGCCCTGGCGGACCACCTCTGAGAAAGACTTGAGCTGCCTGAAATCCATATGTGTATCCTTTCAACTGCTGCAAAAAGCCCTGCCGGTCCCGGGCGGGAGGGCAGGAAATGCCTTTATTATGGGTGAATTCAGAGGAAATTTTTTTATTTATTATTATAACAAATAAATCGTAAAATTCATCAATAAAATGTATTTGTCAAACAATTTATTCTATTTTAAAATGTTTATAACTAATCTGCGTCATAAGAAAAGGCAGAGGATCATCCGGCAGAGAAGCAATCTCTCCGGATTTTTATGTAGGGACAGGTCACTTCAGGGCCCGGCCGCTCAACTGCCCGTTCCCATGCACGCTGACCGGCTAAAAAATGAGGACCCGGCACCGCCCAGGGCGGCCTGTCGAAGGGTCCGGAAAAAGGGGGATTTTTATGAATAACGAAAAGACGACCATCATCGCCGCCGGCGCGGTCATAGGCGTGATCGCCTCCGTGCTGGTACTTTTCGGAAACCCGGTCAACATGGGCTTCTGCATCGCCTGCTTTATCCGCGATACGGCGGGCGCGCTGGGTATGCACAGGGCAGCGCCTGTCCAGTACATCCGGCCTGAGATCATCGGCATCATCCTGGGCGCATTCTGCATGGCCTTCTTCCACAAGGAGTTCGCCTCCAAGGGCGGCAGCGCTCCCATGACCCGCTTCACGCTGGGCTTCTTCGTCATGGTCGGCTGCCTCATGTTCCTGGGCTGCCCCTTCCGCATGATCGTCCGCCTGGCCGGCGGCGACCTGAACGCGGTCCTGGGCCTTCTCGGCTTCTTCGGCGGCGTCCTGACCGGCGTTTTCTTCCTCAACAAGGGATTTTCCCTGAAGCGCTCCTACCGCCTTGCGGCCTGGGACGGCTATGTTCTGCCTGCGGTCCAGGTCGTATTTCTGATCCTGCTCATCGCGGCGCCGGCTTTCATTTTCTTCTCTGAGGAAGGTCCCGCCTCCAAGCACGCCTTCTGGCTGATCTCCCTGCTCGCGGGCGCTGCGGTCGGCGCTCTCGCCCAGCGGACCCGCCTCTGCATGGCCGGCGGCCTCCGCGACGTCGTCCTCTTCAAGGATTACAAGCTGATCCTCGGCTTCGTGGCCGTCTTCGCCGCGGCGCTGGTGACCAACGTGGTCCTCACCCTTGTGACGGGCACGCCTTACGTGAACTTCGGATTTGCCGGCCAGCCGGTCGCCCACACCGACGGCATCTGGAACCTCCTCGGCATGTACCTGGTCGGCTTCGCCGCCATCCTTCTGGGCGGCTGCCCGCTCCGCCAGCTGGTCCTCTCCGGCGAGGGCAACACCGACTCCCAGGTGACCTACCTTGGCCTCCTGGTCGGCGCAGCCTTCTGCCACAACTTCGGTCTGGCCTCCTCCGGCGAGGGTCCGACGGCCAACGGCAAGATCGGCGTCATCGTCGGCATCTGCGTATGCCTCATCATCGCCAGCCTGAACACCTTCAAGAAAGGGGATAAGTAAAATGAAAACAGTGGATGCAAGGGGCCTTTCCTGCCCGGAACCGGTCCTTATGGCCCGCGAGGCCTTGAAGACCAAGGAGAAAGAGTATATGATTCTGGTGGATAACATGACGTCCCGCGAGAACGTGACCCGGTTCGCCCGGTCTCAGGGGTATGACGTCAAGGTCACTGAGAAGGACGGAGAATTCACACTCAGTCTGCGAAAGTAAAGGGGCGGTTGCTTTTCTAAATCGAAGGGGGAAACTGGGAATCAGGGACGGTTCCTTTTCCCACTTTTCGAAATCGAAAAGTGGGAAAAGGAACCGTCCCTGATTCCCAGTTTCCCCCCCAGCCCATCCAAAGGAATTGCTATGAACACATTTTATGCTACCTTTTATTCCCATTTCGGCGCCATCCGCTTTAAGCGCCTCTGCGATGACAGGGGGATTCCTGCCGTCCTCATGCCCGTGCCCCGGTCCCTGAGCTCGAGCTGCGGCACCTGCGTGCGGTTCGAGGCGGAAGACTTTGCTGCGGTCAGACCTTATCCCGAGGAGATGGAGCAGATCGCTAGGGCAGAGGGGGCTGGGTTTGAGGTTTGTTATCGGGCGGAGAATGCTTGAGGGTGGACTGGAGGAAACTGGGAATCAGGGACGGTTCCTTTTCCCACTTTTCGAAATCGAAAAGTGGGAAAAGGAACCGTCCCTGATTCCCAGTTTTCGTCTCTCTGATCGAGCCTGATCGGCTGATATTCTATTCCCTTCAGAAAAAGAATGTAAATTTTCTGTGAAAAGCCTTTTGTTTTGAAAAAAAGCAGTTATACTTAAAAACTGTAACGAGCATGACCGCCGCCGCGGAGAAAATCGCAGTCTGTATGGCAGGTGCGGCAGCGTTTTATTACCCGGTGACGGGAGAAATGGAGGATGGATATGAAGTTTTCCGAGGGTATCAGAAAAGTGTTCCTGGCCGGCGTGGGCGCCGTTGCAATCACCGGCGAGAAGGCCGCAGAGGTCGTTGAAGAGCTTGTCAAGAAGGGCGAGCTGACGGTGGAAGAGGGCAAGGCCCTGAACGAAGACCTCAAGAAGAAGATGGGTGACAAGAAGCCGGATTTCTCGGCTGAGAATATCAAGAAGGTCGTCCGGGATGCTGTTATTTCCCTCGACAGGATGACACAGGACGAGCGCGACGTGCTCCGCGAGCAGCTGGACAAGGCGGATGCAGCCGCCAAGGAAGCTGCCACCAAGTTCAAGGAGGCCGTGGACGAGATCCTCGATGCCAGCGCTGATGACAAGACCAGCGCGGAGGAGGCTGCCGAGGCAGCAGAGAAGGAAGCCGAGGAAGTGGCTGACGCCGCTGACCTTGAGGCTGCCGAAGCTGTCGCGGACGCTGCCGAAGAGGCCGTGGAAGAGGTCGTCGCCGAGGAAGTCAAGGACGAGGAGGCCTGATAAGATGAGTGAACGGTTCGAGTCTGTATTCAAGCCGCTGCAGAACGGCAGCGATGTCCGCGGTTCTGCCATAGCGACGGAGAAAGAGCCCTTGAACCTGACACCGGAAATAGCCGCAGCCATCGCTGCGGCTTTTGCCGCGTGGTTGGGTAAGAAGACGGGGAAGGCTGAGAAGGCCCTGCGAATCGGCGTCGGCCACGACAGCCGTCTGACCGCGGAAGCCATTGAGATGGGTGTTCTGACCGGCCTTGCGGGGGCCCAGGCCTTCGACTGCGAGCTGGTGTCCACGCCGGCCATGTTCATGTCCACCGTGCTGCCTGTGAGCGCTTTCGACGGCGCCATCATGATCACGGCCAGCCACCTGCCCTTCAACCGCAACGGCCTCAAGTTCTTCACCAAGGACGGCGGTCTGGAGAAGGCTGATATCACTGAAATCCTGAAGG
>CAMONF010000190.1 GCA_946620335.1 uncultured Clostridia bacterium | reverse complement strand
TGGGAGAAAAGCAGGAACAGGGAAGAAAGACTTCCCTGGCGGAAAATTATATCCTGAAGAATGATCTTTCCAGAAGACCGGTGATCCCGGCTTCCGAAAACGTTCCTGTCAACGAAGGGGATAAGATCCCCATGCGGCAGGATATGTACGGTCTGGATCCGGGCTGGAGACCCGGTGCGGAGGGTAATATGCCGGGACCCGGATACGGAGGCGGAAATCCCTATGTGGGCGGAGTATATCAGCCCGGGACCACCAGCCCCCAGGGATGGAACGTACCCCAGCAGATGCCTACCGGAATGTTTTCCGGTGCTGCATACCAGCAGCCGGGACAATCGCAGGCTCAGCCTCAACAGCAACCCCGGACGGGTCAGCAGATCCAGCAGCCTGCGGAACAGACTGAGGCTCCTGTGGAGACCGCTGAGGAGAAAAAAACTCTCGTTACGGAAGAAATCCTTCCGGACGAACAAGCCAAAGACCGGACCGAAGAAACAAAAGCTCCGGACGAAACAAGGAACGACAAGGCATCGGATGAAGAGGAAGAGATCGCAGGTGCGGCTCTTTCTTACGAAGATGACGAGGAAGACGATTAGATCCCATGTTTGATTTTGAGGAAGAACTGAAAAACCTCCCTCACAGACCGGGAGTTTATATCATGCATGATGAGAATGACACCATTCTCTACGTCGGTAAGGCCGTAGACCTGCACAACAGGGTACGGTCTTACTTTCGTCGTATCCGGGGAAGAGGTCCCCAGATCCTGAAGATGGTGGAACAGATCAGCCGCTTTGAATATATCGTGACAGATTCCGAGCTGGAAGCGCTGGTGCTGGAAAATAATCTCATCAAAGAGCACAGCCCCAAGTACAACACTCTTTTAAAGGATGACAAGACCTATCCCTACATCAAGGTGACCCTGGGGGAGGAATATCCCAGGATCCTTTTTTCCCGGGAGATGAAAAAAGACAAAAGCAGATATTTCGGCCCTTATACCTCCGCTGCTGCGGTGAAGGAAACCATCGACCTGCTGAATAAGCTGTTTAAAATCGGTACCTGCAATCGAAATCTGCCAAAGGACATAGGCCTTGAGCGGGCCTGCCTGAATCACCACATCGGCCAGTGCGATGCCCCCTGCCAGGGGCAGTGCAGTGAGGCGGCTTACGGGGAGAATGTCAAGGGAGTCCTGGAGTTCCTGAAGGGCCACTACCAGCCGGAGATCGACCGGCTGACCGCCAAAATGCTGGAGGCTTCCGAGGAGCTGAGGTTCGAGGAGGCCGCCCGCTACCGGGATACCATCGACAGCATCCGGCAGGTGGGGGAGCGGCAGAAGATCACCGAGACCAGCGGGGAGGACCGCGATGTGCTGGCGATCGCCCTGGCGGACGACCCGGACCACGTCACCGGGAGAAATGCCGTCGTCCAGGTCTTTTTTGTCCGCGGCGGCAAGCTCATCGGAAGAGAACATTTTCTGCTCACGGCGGACGATACGGATGATCCGGCCCATGTGCTGGGGGCCTTCATTTCCCAGTATTACAGGGATACGCCCTTCGTGCCCAGGGAGCTCATGCTGGACCGGGATGTGCCTGACCGGGCCCTGCTGGAGGAGTTCCTCACAGGACGCCGGGGCAGCAAGGCCACCATCCGGATCCCCCGCAAGGGCATCAAGGAGAAGCTGGTGGCCATGGCCAGGGAGAACGCGGAGATGGTCCTGGCCAGGGACAGAGACCGGCTGATGCGGGAGCAGCTAAGGACCATAGGCGCGGTCAGGGAGATCGCCGACCTGTTGGGGCTCGAGAAGGCGGACCGCATGGAGAGTTACGATATCTCCAATATCAGCGGCTTCGACTCGGTCGGGTCCATGATCGTATTCGACAAGGGAAAGCCCAAAAAGTCGGATTACCGCAAGTTCAAGATCAAATGGGTCCAGGGGCCCAACGACTACGCCAGCATGGAGGAAGTCCTGACCAGGCGGTTCAGGCGGGCCCTGGAGGGGGACGAGAGCTTCAAGACCCTGCCGGACGTGATCCTTATGGACGGCGGCCGGGGACAGGGAAATGTAGCCCTGGACGTTCTCAGAGAGCTGGGGCTGGACATCCCGGTGGCCGGCATGGTCAAGGACGATTTCCACCGGACCCGGGGGCTCTACTTCAACAATGTGGAGCTGCCCATCGCCAGGGATTCGGAGGGCTTTAAGCTGCTCACCAGGATCCAGGATGAGGTCCACCGGTTCGCCATCGAGTACCACCGGCAGCTGAGGAGCAAGGGACAGGTCCATTCGGTCCTTGACGACATCGAGGGAATCGGTCCCGCGAGGAGAAAGGCCCTGCTCAGGACCTTCAAGACTATGGAAGCCATCCGGGATGCCTCGGAGGAGGAGCTGCTCCATGCGCCGTCCATGAATGCGGCCGCGGCCCGCAGGGTATGGGATTATTTTCATCCCGCCAAGGCGGAGGGGCGGTTGCAGGAACCGGAGAATATGGTATAATGGTCGAAGATATCGCCCGGCGGAGAAGTGTCAAGTCCCGGGCGAAGGAGAAGAAAAATAAAACCGCCGCCGGCGGAGAAGGCTGACAGAGGTGTAAGATGAAGAGTCCGTGCGTAAAGCTGTCCAAGATTGCCAAGGAGCTGAACCTGGTGAACCTGACACCCGAAATCGATATGGAGGAGGTCCTGATCACCACACCGGAGATCAACCGCCCGGCCCTTCAGATCGCGGGGTATTACGAGCATTTTGAGAACAAACGAGTGCAGATCGTGGGGTACGTCGAATACTCCTACATCATGCAGATGGATGAGAGCAAGCGGGTCAAGTCCTACGACCGCTGCGTCTCCAGCGGGATTCCCTGCGTTATCTACACTACGCTGACCGAGCCCTCCGCGGAGATGCTGGAGATCAACCGCAAGTACCAGGTGCCCTGCCTGTCCACCAAGCGGACGACCAGCTCCTTTATGGCGGAAATCATCCGCTGGCTGGGCGTGGAGCTGGCCCCCAGCATTTCCCTCCACGGCGTCCTGGTCGACGTTTACGGCGAGGGTGTCCTCATCATGGGCGAGAGCGGCATCGGCAAGTCTGAGGCGGCTCTGGAGCTGGTCCGCCGCGGCCACCGTCTGGTCAGCGACGATGTCGTCATCATCCGGAAGGTTTCCGAAGTCACACTTCTGGGATCTGCCCCGGATGTCACCCGGCATTTCATTGAGTTGAGGGGTATCGGTATCATTGACGTGAAGACCCTCTACGGTGTTGAGCACGTCAAGGATTCCCAGGCCATCGACCTGGTCATCGAGCTGGAGGAGTGGAGCAAGGAGAAGGAGTTCGACAGGCTGGGCCTGGAGGAGAACTACAAGGAAATCCTGGGCAACAAGATCGTCTGCCATTCCCTTCCCATTCGTCCGGGCCGAAATCTGGCCGTCATCGTCGAGACCGCGGCTGTCAACCACAGACAGAAGAAGATGGGCTACAACGCGGCGGTGGAGCTCTACAGACGTGTCCAGGAGAACTTCATGGTGAAGCGCGGAGAGTGACGGCAGGGAGACGCCTGCGCATTCCCGGATCCTACGAAAATAGTATAAGAAAAAAGCTGCAGACCGTGGTGGCAATCAGGCACGCACTGTCTGCAGCTTTTTATTTTTCTTATCAGGCAAAGGTTGGCGCGGATGCTTCGACGCATGTGGTGGGAGGAAAGCGAAGCCCGGAGACATCAGCCTTCCTCGTCGGACCATTCTTCCTCAGACCATTCCTCTTCGGACCAGTCTTCTTCGCCGTTGTTTTCCTCGGACCATTCTTCCTCAGACCAATCTTCCTCAGAGTTGTCCGTGTTCTCTTCCTCCTGATCGCTCTCCGTCTGCCCGCCGCCGTGCGCGGCCTCTGTGGCCGCTTCGGCTACAGCCTGACGCTCCGCCGCCCGCTCGGCCTCATAATTGTCGTAGGAGGTGCGGCTGCCGTGCTCGGTGCACTGGGAGCTCGGCGCGGTGCCGAGAGCGAAGGGAAGGACTTCGGTGTTGTAGCAGCGGGAGGTGGCCAGAAGGCCTGTATCCGTGCAGATGGTGGCCATCTTGACGTCGCTGGGAAGCGTGAACTGGACGATGGGCTGGTTGGCGGAAATCCGGTCCATGACGCTGCGCCACAGGATCCTGTGGTAGAGCCTGTAAATGCCCTCGTCCGGCAGGTTCTCGGAGGTGTCGTAGCCGGCCCAGACGCCGCAGGTGTAATAGGGCGTGAAGCCTACGAACCATACGTCGTTGTAGGAGGAGGTGGTACCGGTCTTGCCGGCCACCGGCATTCCGCAGGGAAGCTGGACGTCCTGGGCTGTACCGCTCTTCACGACGTCCTGGAGGGCGTAGGTGAGGACGGCAGCGGTGGACTTTTCGACAGCCCGGCTGGATTCCTTGGTGTTATCGATTACGATGTTACCATCCTGGTCAAGGATCTTGGTGTAGAAGACGGGCTTGATATACTCGCCTTCGTTGGCGATGGCGGCGTAGGCGGCGGTCAGCTCCAGGTTGGTGACGCCGTTGTAGATACCGCCCAGGGCCAGCGGCTGGTATACGTCGTTGCGGGGATCCAGGGTCGTGAAACCGAACTTGAGCAGCTGGTTGTAGGCGACCTGGGGGGTGATTTCCGTGATGCACTTGACGGCCACCGTGTTGATGGACTGCTCGATGGCATAGCGGAGGGTCACATTTCCCTGGTAGTAGTTCTGCGTGGAGTTGCTGACCGGCCGTCCGTTGGAATAGGTGGTCGGCTCGTCGGTGTAGATGGTGCCGAGGGTCTTGCCGGCCTGGTCGATGGCGGCGGCGTAGGTGCCGACGACCTTGAAGGTGGAGCCGGGCTGCTGGGTGGTGTTGGTGGCGCGGTTCAGGGTCAGGGAAGCGGTCTTTTCGCCGCGGCCGCCGATGATGCCCTTGACGTAGCCGGTGGACTGCTCGATGATGACCATGGAGGACTGGGGTTCCGGCGCAAAGGAGGTGCGCTCGGCGATGATCTCGTCGTCGCCGACGACGGCTTCCTTGTACTTGTCAATGTAGGCCTGGCCTTCCTCGGGGGTGTCGAAGAGAAGGTCGAAGTCCGTCTCGCCCTGCTCGCGGAAATACTTCTGGAGCATCTCCCGGCTGTAGTTGATGGTCTCCCCTTCGGAGTTCAGAACGCTGAGGGCCCAGTCCATGCTGTACTCGGCTTCGTTGGGGAAGTTCTCCGGGTTGGCGTACTCCTCATCCATGATGGTCTGGATGTCCATGTCCTGGGTGGTGTAGATGCGCAGGCCGCCGGAGTAGAGGGCCTGGTAGGCCTGGACCTCGGTGAAGCCCTTCTGGGCCTCCAGGTCGCTGACGACCTGCTTGGTCAGCTCGTCGATGAAGTAGGAGTAGACCGTGGCTTCGCTGCTCTCAATCTCCTGGGCCGCCTGGATCCGCAGGTAGACGTCTTCGTCATCGGCATGGGCCTCGTCGAACTGCTCCTGGGAGATGTATCCCTGGTTCTTCATGTACTCAAGGACGATGTCACGCTTCTCGGCGTTGTTCTCCGGATGGCGGATGGGATTGTAGTTGCTGGGATTCTGGGTGATACCCGCGATGACGGCCGCCTCGGAGACAGTCAGCTCGGAGACGTCCTTGTTGAAGTACTTGCGGGAGGCAGCCTGGACGCCGTAGCAGCCGGCGCCGAGGTTGATGGTGTTTAGGTAGTTTTCCAGGATCCTCTGCTTGGCCGCGGCCTTGCTGCCGAGCTCAGACTCGAGGCGTTCCTCCAGCTCTATGGCCAGGTACTGCTCCTGGATCTTTCGCCGGACGCTGGCGAAGCCCTCCTCCTGGGTCCAGTTGATGAAGACGTTGTTCTTCAGCAGCTGCTGGGTGATGGTGGAGGCGCCTTCCGTCCTCCGGAACCGGTACTTCACGGCCACGAAGGCGGCGCGGACGATACCCTTGGGATCGATGCCGTCGTGCTGGTAGAAGCGGGCGTCCTCGATGGCCACCACCGCGTTCTGGAGGCAGGTGGGGACCTTGTCGATGGAGACGGAGATCCGGTTGGAGTTGGAGGTGGTCAGCTTCTGCAGCTGATTGCCGTCCGTGTCATAGATGAAGGTGGCGTAGCCGCTGGGCGCGATGTTGATCTCCGCAACCGAAGGGGCGTTGGCCAGAATGCCGTTAACGATGCCGAGCACCCCGCAGACGGAGATGACGACAAAGCAGATGAGCGCCACAAGAACAGCGCGCAGGAGCAAGACTCCTACCCGCCTCTCGATTTCCTCTGTGGAGGACTCAAAGAGATCCTCCTTTTTTTCCAATCCTAATCTTGTATAATCCATGCCGTTATTATATCAAATGCGAGAGGTAAAGTAAAACAGTTTCATCAGTGACGGTGGCCGGCCGTTCCGCTTGGGCAGCGGGTGCGGCGGTCATTTCCAACGCTGTGGTTCCGGCAGCCTCCGTTCGGTCTTTCCGAAAGAAGCCCGGCAGGACGCCGGCGGCTGTCAGCCCTTCAGCTCCCGGAGCGTGGAGGCGGCAATGGGCAGCGCCATAAAGAAGGTGCACAGGTCCGCGCAGGACTGGGTCATCTCAAGGCCCGTGAGGCCGAGGATCTGCGGCAGGATGAGGACAAAGGGGATGAAGAAGAGTCCGTTCCGGCAGGCGGACAGCAGGGAAGCCTTGACGCCCTTGCCCATGGCCTGGGTCATCATATTGGTGATGACGACGAAGGCATTGAGCGGGAAGACCGCTGCCTGGAAGCGGAGAGCGACGCGCCCGATGGCGATGACCTCCGGGTCGTCCCGAAAGAAGCCGATGATGGGACCGGAGAAAATAAAGCAGACCGCAGCGGCCACCAGGAGGAAGAGCGTGCCGATGCGGACACAGAACCAGAAGGCCTCGAGGACCCGTTTGTTCTCCTTGG
>CAMONF010000189.1 GCA_946620335.1 uncultured Clostridia bacterium | reverse complement strand
TGATGGCACAGTTGACGCCCATCTTGCCGCAGCCCATCAGGAAGGAGTTGGCCATATTGTTGAGGCCGTCGCCCAGGAAGCAGAAATTGAGGCCCTTGATGTCGCCGAAGAACTCCCGCATGGTCAGGAAATCCGCCAGGATCTGGGTGGGATGGAAGTCGTCGGTCAGGCCGTTCCAGACCGGAACGCCGGCGTACTTGGCCAGCTTCTCCACGTTGGAGTGGAGGAAGCCGCGGAACTCGATGCCGTCGAACATTCTGCCGAGGACCCGGGCTGTGTCCTCGACGCTCTCCTTCTTGCCCAGCTGAATGTCATTCACGCCGAGATACTCTGCCCGGCCGCCTTCGTCCTGGGCGCCCACCGTGAAGGCACAGCGCGTTCTGGTGGAGGGCTTCTCGAAAATGAGGGCAATGTTCTTGTTTTCCAGTGAATGGCCGTAAATGCCGGCCTTCTTCTTGGCCTTCAGGTCAGCCGCCAGGTCCAGAAGATAGCCGATTTCCTCCGGGGTGAAGTCCTTAAGCGTCAGAAAGCTGCGTCCTTTTAAATTCATGTCTGATCTCCTTACAATAAAACCTTCCCGGGACCAGCCCCGGAATGTATAATCATGCATCCACGTTGCATGATTATACATCAATCAGGAGGAAATGCAACCTCCTGTGAATATAAAATCCACGGTTCATGTGGCGGATCCGCCTCAGACCATCTGCGGGGGCAATCCTCCGTCCATTCCGTTTCATCCGTTGTCGCTTCTGCCGGACCAAAAACTGTGACAGCCGGTGGAAGCAAAGCTGTCATATGCCCTGTTCAGCTCCTCACCCGTCTCTGCCGCCCAGCCTCGAACATGAGGATGCCCGCTGCCATGGCAGCGTTCAGCGACTCGACTTTGCCCGCCATGGGAATCTTGACCAGGGTGTCGGCGCACGCCGCTGCCAGCTCGGTGAGGCCGCGGCTTTCATTTCCGATGAGGAAGGCGGAGCCGGCTGTGTAGTCGGGTTCCGTGTAGTCACAGGTCCCGCCCAGATGAGCCGCGTAGGACCGGATGCCCCGCTCCTTGAGTTCCCTCAGGAAGTCGGCGGTGTCCGGCACATAGAAGTGGGGAACGCGGAAAATGGACCCCATGGTGGACCGGATGGTCTTGGGATTATACATATCCACCGACCCCTCCAGCAGGAAAATGCCGTCCACGCCCGCTGCCTCCGCTGTCCGAAGGATGGTGCCGGCGTTGCCCGGGTCCTGGAGGTTCTCCAGGAAGAGGAGGAGCGGCGCCTTGCCGCCCAGGACCTTCTCCCGGTCAAAGGCCGTCTTTCGCTGGACGGTCAGCACGCCCTGGGGCGACTTGGTGTCGGAGAGGCCCGCGAAGCGGTCTTCCTTCAAGTCGGTCACGGCATCGACGCCCCTGGGAATCCGGGCGATGGCCTCCGGGTGCTCCGCGGCGAACCGGGCCGTGGTCACCACCGCGCAGATATCCTCCCGCGGGGCCTCCATAAAGAGCTTGATTCCTTCCGTGATAAAAAGGCCCTGCTCATCGCGGGCCTTCTTACTTTTTTCAAGATTTTTGATGTCCTTCAAAGAGAGCATATATTGTCCCCTGGATCAATCCTCGGTCTCTCTGCCCTCAGCCTCGTTCTTGTAGTAGTTGTGGGACAGGGATCTGGCAATGAGGACCTGGTACTCGGAGATTTCCTTCTCCATCTTGAGGGCCTCGTTGATGTCAAAGTCCACGAAATCGCCGTACTTGTAGGCGATGACGCGCTTGGTCTTGCCGGCTGCTAAGCAGTCGACCGCCAGGCAGCCCATGGTGGAGGCGTAGACACGGTCCGTGGCTGTGGGCACACCGCCGCGCTGCATGTAGCCGAGAATGGTGGCGCGGGTCTCGATGCCGGTGGCGGCCTCGATTCGTCTCGCCATGGAAGCGGAGTGGCCGACGCCTTCCGCATTGATGATGATGTGATGTCTCTTGCCGCGGCGCTTGTTGTCGATGATGTTGTCGATCAGCTTCTGCTCGTCGTAGTCATACTTCTCGGGCAGAAGAATGTCTTCGGCGCCGTTGGCGATACCGCACCAGAGGGCGATATAGCCGGCATGTCTGCCCATGACCTCGATGATGGAGCATCTCTCATGGGAGGTGGAGGTGTCGCGCACCTTATCGATGGCTTCCATGGCCGTGTTGACAGCCGTGTCGAAGCCGATGGTATAGTCACTGCAGGCGATATCCAGGTCGATGGTGCCGGGCACGCCGACAACATTGATGCCTTCGTTGGCCAGCTTTTCGGCACCGCGGTAGGAGCCGTCGCCGCCGATGACGACCAGACCCTGGATGCCATACTTGTGGCAGGTCTCAGCGGCCTTCTTGACGCCGGCCGGCTTCATCATAGCCATGCAGCGGGCCGTGTAAAGGAAGGTACCGCCCTTCTGGATGGTATCGGAAACATCCTTGGCTCTCAGCTCCCGGATGTCTTCTCCCTCAACGCCGTCGATGAGGCCCTGGTACCCCTTATAAATACCGTAGACCTTCATGCCAAGAGCGAGACCTCTGCGAACAACAGCGCGAACAGCCGCGTTCATGCCTGGGGCATCGCCACCACTTGTTAAAACACCGATTGTTTTAATTTCACTCATCTTAGTGTCCTCCGCCGGGCATCTGAATTTCAGGGGGTAACGACGCGGCCTGCACGCCCTTACATATGAACCCCACAATTAAATATTATTTTATAGCATAGAGGGGCTTTTTTCAATACTTTTCACCGAAAGCAGTCAATCAACCGACATCTTAACAACGGCAGTTCCGCCATCTCACCCCTGACGCCGGGCGGTCCGCAGTGTCACGGAATCCTCCCCGCAGACGTGCCTCAGAGCCTCCATGAGCTCCGGCGTCACGGTAATGCCCCGGGAGGTCTCCCGCCGGTAAGCCCGGTTCTCCCTGATATAAATGAAGACCGCATCCCGGCCCGCCGGCCCCTGCAGAAGCTCTCTGACCTCCGCCGTCTTCTCCTTCCAGGCATCCATGGTGGGAAATGCCAGCCACAGCTCCTGCGGCACCTCTGAAAAGAGGGTGATCTCCTCGGCGATCAGCTTGCTGGGCTTGTCCTCCTCGGCGGACACCCGGCCTTCCACCAGGATCTTGGACTCCTCCTCCGTCTTGGCCTTATAGCGCTCGTAGACGTTGGGGAAGACCAGGACTTCCACGCTGCCAACCAGGTCCTCGACCGTGAGGAAGCACATCACTTTGTTGTTTCTCGTATACTTGATGGTCCGGCCGGTCACCATACCGCCGACCACGGCCCGGATCCCGTTCTGGACCCGCGGCTCCCCCGTCTCCTCGTCCGGGGCGAAGTCCGTGGACAGGGCGCTGGTCCGCCCCTTGAGGAGCCCGGTGTAGTCCTCCAGCGGATGGCCGCTCAGGTAAACGCCCATGACCTCCTTCTCGTCGGCCAAAAGCTCCTCCTTGGAGAACTCGCCCACATTGGGCATCCGGATCTCAAAGACCTTGCGCTGCTCGGGCGCCAGGAAGTCCATGAGGCTCATCTGCCCCACGATCCGCTCCTTGCTCTCCGAGGCCGCCTGGTCCATGAGGCGGGAATAGATCTGCATGTGCTGCTTGCGGGTCCCCTCCAGGCAGTCCGTGGCCCCGGCTTTGATCAGGTTCTCGACGGCCCGCTTGTTCATATCCTTCCCATAGGTCCGGGAAATGAAATCCCTCAAGGACTCGAAGCTTCCGAATTTCTCCCTCTCCTCCACCATCCGGTCAATGACGCCCCGGCCGATGCTCTTGATGGCGTAGAGGCCGTAGCGGATGCAGTCGTCCTCGGTGGTGAAGGGGCCCTCGCTGCTGTTGACGGAGGGCGGCAGGACGCGGATCTTCATTTCCCGGCAGTGGATGATGTATTCGGCGCACTTGCCCGGGTTGTCGATGACGGAGGTCATGAGAGCCGCCATGAACTCCACCGGATGATAATATTTAAGATAGGCGGTCTGGAAGGAGACCACCGCGTAGGCCGCGGCGTGGGACTTGTTGAAGGCGTAGTTGGCGAAGTCCATCATCTCGTCGAAGATCTTGTTGGCCACCTCCGGCTTTATGCCGTTGCTGACGCAGCCCGGCACGTGCTGGTCCGGATTGCCGTAGACGAAGTTCTTCCGCTCCTTCTCGAGGACCGACGCCTTCTTCTTGGACATGGCGCGGCGGACCAGGTCGGACTGGCCCATGGAGTAGCCGGCCAGGTCGCGGACGATCTGCATGACCTGCTCCTGGTAGACCATGCACCCGTAGGTGGGCTCTAAGATGGGCCTCATCTGCTCGCACTCGTAGGTGACGCTGTCTGCATTTTCCTTGCCGGCTATGTACTTGGGAATGAAGTCCATGGGACCCGGCCGGTAGAGGGAAATGCCCGCGATGATGTCCTCCAAAGTCCGGGGCTTGAGCTGCTTCATGAAGCTCTTCATGCCGGAGGACTCCAGCTGGAAGACGCCCTCGCACTTGCCTTTTCCGATCATTTCCATGACGCCGGGGTCGTTATAATCGATGTCCCGGATGACGAGCGGCGCCTCCCCTGCGGCGGCCCGCTTGCGGTTGACCAGGTTCACGGCGTCGTTTATGACGGTCAGGGTCCTGAGGCCCAGGAAATCCATCTTAAGGAGGCCCAGCTCCTCCAGGGTCGTCATGGTGTACTCGGTCGTGATGGAGCCGTCGGCCGCCCTCGAGAGGGGCACGTACTCCACCACCGGCTTCTGGGAAATGACAACACCCGCCGCATGCATGGAGGTATTTCTCGGCAGACCCTCCAGGCGCCTTGCCATGTCGATGAGGTAGCGGACCCGCTCCTCCTCGTCGTAGCGCTTTTTGAGCTCGGGGTTCATTTTCAGAGCCTTGTCCAGGGTGATATTGAGCTCCTTGGGGATCATCTTGGCGATCTCGTCGGCCTCGGAGTAGGGCATATCCAGGACCCGGGCCACGTCGCGGATGACGCCCCGAGCAGCCATGGTGCCGAAGGTGATGATCTGGACCACCCGGTCCCGGCCGTACTTTTCGACGACGTAATCGATGACCTCCTGCCTCCGCTCGAAGCAGAAGTCCATATCGATATCGGGCATGGTGATTCGCTCAGGGTTCAGGAAGCGCTCGAAAATGAGCTGGTACTTGAGAGGATCCAGGTCCGTGATGCCGAGGGTATAAGAGACGACCGAGCCGGCGGCGGAGCCTCGGCCCGGGCCCACCGGGATGCCGTGGTCCCTGGCGAACTTGACGTAGTCCCAGACGATCAGGAAATAGTCCACGAAGCCCATGTCGCGGATGGTCGCAAGTTCCTCCTCGAGGCGGCCGCGGATCTCGTCCGTGATCACGGGATAGCGCTCCTTGAGGCCGTCGAAGCAGAGCTTGTTAAGGTAGGTCCAGGCGTTGTAGGGGGCCGGCACGTCGTACTGGGGGAGCTTTCGCTCGTGGAAACGGATCTCCACGGAGCAGCGCTCGGCGATTTTTTCTGTATTCTCAATGGCTTCCGGCACAAAGCGGAAGAGGGCCTGCATTTCCTCGGGGGACTTGACGTAGTACTGGCCGCCCTCATAGCGGAGGCGGTCCTCATCGGCCACCTTCTTGCCGGTCTGGAGGCAGAGGAGGATGTCGTGGGCCTCCACGTCCTCCTTGTAGGTGTAGTGGCAGTCGTTGGTGCAGACCAGGGGAATGCCCAAATCCTCGTGGAGGCGGACCAGCTGGCGGTTCACGTGCTTCTGCTCGGGGATGCCGTGGTCCTGCATTTCCAGGAAGAAATTGTCCTCGCCAAAGATGTCGCGGTACTCCAGAGCAGCCTTTTTCGCGCCCTCGTAGTCCCCGCGGGTGATGTGTTTGGGAATCTCACCGGCCAGGCAGGCGGACAGGCAGATGATGCCCTCATGGTACTTGCGCAGGATTTCCTTGTCGACCCTGGGCTTGTAGTAGAAGCCGTCCACGAAACCGGCGGAGACGATCTTGACCAGGTTCTCATAGCCCTTGTTGTTCTCGGCCAGGAGGACCAGGTGGTAATAACGCTCCTCACGGGTGTTCTGGCCGCGGTCAAAACGGCTGCCCGGCGCCACGTAGACCTCGCTGCCCAGGATAGGCCGGATGCCTTCATTGAGGCAGGCTTTGTAGAAGTCGATGCAGCCGTACATGACGCCGTGGTCCGTGATGGCGCAGGCCTTCATGCCCAGACGCTTGACCTGGGCCACATACTCCTTGATCTTGTTGGATCCGTCCAGGAGCGAATATTCGGTATGAACGTGAAGGTGGACAAATCCCATGAGCTACCTCCCTTAGGCGCCGCCCTCCCCTGTAATGAGTCTGACGGTTCAAAAGACCCCCTCAAAAAGAGGGGGCCGTGTCCTTCAATTTCGTGCGCGCGCCGGCCTTTGGCGGCGACCGGGCGCCTTTTTATTATACTACATGGATCTCCCCGTCTTCAAGACGAATGACCCTTTCCTTGTAAAGCTTTCCGACGGCCCTCTTGAAGGCGGCCTTGGAGAGGCCGAAGACCTCCCGGATCTTTTCCGGATCCGCTTTGTCGTCGAAGGGAAGGCGACCGCTGTAGTCGTCCCGGATCACAGCCAGGACCGCCTCCGCGTCCTCGCCGCGCTGGATGTAGGCCTTCTCGTGGGCGGACAGGTCCAGCTTGCCGTCCTCCTTGACGTTGGTGACGCGGAGCTTTAGGACCTGGCCGGGCGTGAAGGATGTCTGCATTTCCCGCTTGGGGATCATGCCGGAGTACATGTTGTCGACAGCGATGAAGACGCCGAAATTGTGGGCCACCTGGTACACGGTGCCGCTGACGCTGTCCCCGACCACGTAGGGCGGATCCTTCCGCAGGTAGGGATAGACCTTCATGGTGGCGGCCAGACGACCGCTCTTGTCAATGTAGAGGGCGACGAGCACGTCCTCGCCGCTCTTCACCTGGCGGGTCTGCTCGTGGTACGGCAGGAGCAGGTCCTTCTCAAGGCCCCAGTCCAGGAAGGCGCCGATCCGGTTGACCTGGCTGCACTTCAGCACCGCCACGCCGTGGAGCAGGATTTTGGGCTCCCTGGTCGTTGCGATCAGTCTGTCCTGAGAGTCCCGGTAAATGAAGACCTTGAGCGCGTCCCCCGCCTCACAGCCTTCCGGCACCTGCTTGGCGGGCAGGAGCACGCGGCTGTCGCGGTCGGCATCCTCCGTTTCGCCCAGGTAGGCGCCGAAGGATTCCTTTTTGACGACCAGAAGCTTCTGCATTTTTCCTAATTCAATCATTTTGGTTGTTCCGTCCTTTCTTTGGGGCCTTCGCGCCTGAGGGGCGGAGGCATATTGTCGTCTGCCCCGGTTCGGGGCGGGGACATTTTGTGATCTGTCTCCACGATGGAGGCGGAGGTGGTTCCTGTTCTGTTGCAGCATGTATCCACGACCGCGGCTGTACGGACCGCTTTTGGGGTATTATTGGAATTCAGTGACTGCGTAGGGCCGGCCGTCGCACTCGAGCCAGATGACATACCCCTTCTCGTCATGCCAGACCTTGGGGACAAGGACATCACCCAGTTTGGCCTGGCGGATATACTGGACCCGGATCTTCCGAATGGGGAAATCGGGCGTCAGACAGGCGACCGCCATCTCGATGTACCGGGCATTGTTGACGTGGCCGTTGGTGTCCAGGCTCACAGCGTGGACCTCGTAGGGGAGCATGGACTCCGCTTCCCCGTCCGGAATCGAGATTTTTCTGGACTCGTCCTCCATGTCAAGCGGCTCGTCGAGCCCGTAGGCGTCCATTTCAGCCTGGGGAATCCGGATCGGCCTGCCGGCGGCCATATCAAAATAAGCCCAGTTGGAGTTGGCCATGGCCACCGTCTCCCCCTTCTCATCGAAGAGGATGAAGTGTCTGTTGGCCTCGAAGCCCCTGAACTGGTAAGCCTGGGTCCGCGTGGTGATCCGCTCTCCTATCTCCGGCTCCCGGAAAATGTGGATTTGCCAGGCCACGATGACCCAGCCCACCGACTCCTTGAGCCAGATCTCCGGTCCGCGTCCGACCTCGATGGAGTGAAAGACCGAGCAGTCCTGCATGCGGTTGGCAAGCCCCAGGACTGAAAGCTTTCCGTCCGGCTTCACTTCAGAGTATCGGATTCGCGAGGTAAATTCGTACATTGTTCAATTCCTGCCTTGTGTCATTTCCGCTCCTGCCGGAGTTAAAGATATCTTACCCTCTTTTGCGGGATTCCGCAATGAGGAAAACTGGGAATCAGGGACGGTTCCTTTTCCCACTTTTTGGAGAAGGAGGAGTGAGAAAATGGGAATTAGGGACGGTTCCTTTTCCCACTTTTCATAAAATGAAAAGTGGG
>CAMONF010000188.1 GCA_946620335.1 uncultured Clostridia bacterium | reverse complement strand
GGCTCCCAGATGCCTCCTGTCAGAGGGACACTTCCGTTCGCTCGGACTGGCGGCGGTCCCGGTGGGGCGGGGCGGTTCCGTTGGACCCTGCCCGCGACCCACTTAAGAAGCCTGTCCCCTGCGGGGCCAGCCTTCAAGTACCGGCCGTCCCCGGACCCCCTCTGAGAGGAGACATCTGGCCACCCGGACCAAGGCAACAGAACCTTCACCGGCCCCCGCTGGTCTAGAGGGTCAGGAGCGAGCTGTTCGCGGATGCACGAAGAGGAGACTTATGGACGCCCGATTCAGGGCAACAGAGCCGTCACCGGCCCCCGCCGATCTCGAGCGGTTCACGGATGTTCTATGAGGAGATATCTGCCCACCCGGACCAGGAGGTCAGAGTAGTCAGTTGCCAGTGCATGGGCAAAGGAGCTTGAAGGAGCGAGATGATTCAGGTAAGGTGGAGAGGGTTTAGAAACGGAAGGATTTTGGCAGTAGCTGCAATGTTGGTGATTGCGGCGGCTTTTTCGGGATGCGCGGGAACAGGGAAGACAGAGAGTGAGGCTGTCGGAACTGAATACGATGAGGTAACTGCGGAAACGGAAGAAGCGGAGGATGCCAGCGAGGTGTCCTCGGCTGATGAAGAAATGGATGTGAGTGAGACGTCTGGCGGGGAAGCTGAGGAGACGGCTACGGATGCCGGAGAGGCGAGCGCGGAGACCGGGGAGATGGATTCGGATGCCGGAGAGGCGAGTGCGGAGACCGGGGAGAAGAATCCGGATGCCGGAGAAGTGAGTGTGGAGAACAAGGATACCGAGGAGAGGACTGCGGGAGCCGAGGATGAGGCGGCAGAGACAGGTCTGGATGGGAATGAGGATAATGGAGAAGAAATGACGACAGAGAGGGGTTTTTACGCTGAGGAGATTCCGGATGATGTTTTTGAAATGATGCAGGGCAAGTCCTATAAGGCGGACTGTCCGATTCCGAGGGAGGATCTCAGGTATATCCACGTGCTGCATAAGACGCTGGAGGGCGAGACTGAGGAGGGCGTTATGGTCTGCCATAAGGTGATCGCCGAGGATTTGCTGGAGATTTTCAAAGCGCTTTACGAGCAGGATTATCCGATTGAGAGGATGTGGCTGGTGGACGAGTACGATGCTGTGGACGAGTATTCCATGGCGGATAATAATTCGTCATGTTTTAACTATCGGGTGATTTCGCACACGACGACTATTTCCAAGCATGGTCTGGGCATTGCGGTGGATATCAATCCGCTCTATAATCCCTACACAAAGATGGTGAACGGCGAACGCACGGTGGAGCCGGCTAACGGAGAGCCGTATCTCGACAGGGAGGCTGATTTTCCCTATAAGATCGATGAGAATGACCTCTGCTATAAGCTTTTTATTGAGCATGGGTTCAAGTGGGGCGGCGCATGGAGGTCCAGTAAGGATTACCAGCATTTTGAGCTGCCCGATGATCGGACAGAGGAGATTCGGGCTCTGTACAAGTGAGAGGATGGGAAAGTGGGAATGAGGGACGGTTCCTTTTCCCACTTTTTCCAAAGAAAAAGTGGGAAAAGGAACCGTCCCTCATTCCCACTTTATCCCGAAGAAAAAACGGGAAAAGTCCCTTATTCCCACATTATTTCTGCAAGCGATAGACGAGTTCGCGGACGGCCTTGCGCGGCAGGAGACGGACGCCGAAGGCGCCGATTTTGCTGGGCAGGCCGTGGATGGCGACGGCCTGGCCGCGCATGAGGGCCTTGTACCCGTAGGAGGCGACCGCGGCGGGGCCGGTGAGGCTGAAGATGTCCGCGAAGCGTTTCTGGGTCATGCCCGCGCCGGTTGTGAAGCCTGTGTTGGTGGGGCCGGGGCAGAGGCAGGTCACGGTGACGCCTGTCCCCTTGAGTTCCCTGGTGAGAGCCTCGGAAAATGAAAGCACATATGCTTTCGTCGCATAGTATACTGACATCATGGGGCCGGGCTCGAAGGAGGCGATGGAGCCGACGTTCAGGATCTTCCCGGAGCCTCTGGCAATCATGCCGGGCAGGAAGAGGCCGGTCATTTCGGTGAGGGCGCGGACGTTCAGGTCGATCATGTCCAGCTGCTTCTGGAGGTTGGCCTCCGCGAATGGGCCGTAGTCGCCGAAGCCGGCGTTGTTGATGAGGATATCGACGGCCAGCCCTTCACGCTCGGCGTAAGCTGCTATGCCTGCCGGCGAGTCGGGATCGGCCAGGTCGCAGGCGAAGTATTCTGCCCTGAGACCTCTGGCCCGGAGCTTCTCGCACATGCGGCGGAGCCGCAGCTCGTTGCGGGCGACGAGGAGGAGAGTGGCTTTATTTGACGCGAAGATCTTGACGAATTCGAGGCCGATGCCGCCGGTGGCACCGGTGATAAGGACGGTCTGGGACATGGGGGATTCTCCTTTCAGCGGCAGTGAACGAGTGGTTTCAGAGAAAATCTTATATGTGTTTCATGGAGCAGCGCTGCAGACGGAACAAGATTTGAGTGTCCCAGCGTGCAGATTGAGTGCTTTCAGCCGCGTCAGACCGGCAGAAAAGCCCAGGCCACCGCGATGAGGGCGAGGACGTTGACAATCGTACCGAGACCAGGCATAGTGAAAATCTCCTTTCTCCGCGGGAATTATATCGCGAATCGGAGGTGGCTTCAATGCAATATTTGGCGGAGGCCCCGGATACGAAGGCCCGCCAGGATATGGAAAATAAAGACACACCGGCAACCGACCTCGTGCGGGCCAAAGAAGATAAGATAACCAGGCCAGACCAAACCCCAGCTAAATGACAGCCGGCAGAAGCCGGCAGGGAGGAATCATGAACAGCAAATCTCTTCTGATCAAAAATATCGACGCGGCGGTGACCTGCGATGCGGAGGACCGGATCCTTCATAATGTCTGCATTTTCATGCGGAACGGGCTGATCGAGCGGATCTTCCCGGTCGGTGAGGGGGAAATGCCCCAGGCGGACGAAGTAATCGACGGGACAGGCTGTTTCTGCTATCCCGGCCTCGTCAACACCCACCACCACCTCTATCAGGTCTTTTCCCGGAACCTGCCCGAGGTCCAGAACATGGAGCTTTTCGACTGGCTCGTCACCCTCTATGAGATCTGGAAGAATCTCAAGGAGGACACGGTCTACTGGTCTTCCCTGACGGGCATGGCTGAGCTCATGAAGAACGGCTGCACCACGGTTTTTGACCACCACTACGTCTTCCCCAAGGACGCCGGAGACCTGATTGGGGCCCAGTGGGCGGCGGCGGAGCGGCTCGGAGTGAGGATGCATTTCTCCCGCGGCTCCATGGACCTGTCCAAGAAGGACGGAGGCCTGCCGCCCGATTCGGTGGTCCAGACTGTCGATGAGATCATGCGG
>CAMONF010000187.1 GCA_946620335.1 uncultured Clostridia bacterium | reverse complement strand
GGCGGAGATGTACGCGCTCATCGACGAGCTGAACAAAAAGGACGGCATCACGGTCATCATGATCTCCCACGACCTGGATTCCGCCATGAAATATGCCTCCCACATCCTCCACATCGCCGGGAATGGCGTGTTCTTCGGTACGCGCGAGGACTATCTGGCCAGCGAGGAGAGAGGTATCTTCCTTGCCCTCGAGAGCAGGCGTCTCGAACGCAAGCGGATCCGGGAGACGGACCGGGCGGGCGCCTACCGCAGCCAGCCCAGGAGACACTATGGGGAAGGCCATTCTGTCAGGCCGTCCTCCACGGAAGAGCCCATCGGCGCACAGCGCACGCAGGCTGGGAAGGCAGATGCTGCCACCGGCGCTGACGTGTCTGAAAATGTGACGTCGGAGGCAGACCGCGGGTTTACTTCGGCCGACATGAGAGAGTCAGAGGCGGACGGCAGCCTTACTATGCCGGAAGAGAGGAACTCAGCGGCCGGCAGCGGGGCAGGAGAGGAGAAGGACCATGCTTGATGTGATCGTCACATACTTCAGCTATCCCTTTGTCCGCTATGCCTTCATCGTAAGTGTTCTCATTTCTCTGTGCGCATCCCTCCTGGGTGTCACGCTGGTGCTGAAGCGCATGTCCTTTATCGGCGACGGGCTCTCCCACGTGGCCTTCGGCGCCATGGCGGTCGCCGCGGTTCTCAATATTACGGACAATATGATGCTCGTCATGCCGGTCACGGTGGCGAGCGCGGTCCTGCTCCTTGCGGCGGGGCGGAACGTCAAGGTCAAGGGCGACGCGGCCATCGCGATGATTTCCGTCGGCGCCATGGCCATCGGCTACCTGCTCATGAACATTTTTTCCACCAGCCCCAATCTCTCGGGCGACGTCTGCAGTTCCCTGTTCGGGTCGGCCTCGATCCTGACCCTGCGTCAGCGGGACGTGACGGTGTGCGCGGTGCTATCTGTGCTGGTGGTCGGTGTGTTCATTTACTTCTATAATAAAATCTTTGCGGTGACCTTCGATGAGACCTTTGCCCAGGCGGTGGGGACGCCGGTCAGGACCATGAACCTCCTGATTGCGGTCACCGTGGCCGTCATCATCGTCATGGCCATGAACCTGGTCGGGTCGCTCCTCATCTCGGCGCTGATCATTTTCCCGGCCCTCTCGGCCATGCGGATGTTCAGCAGCTTTAAGGCCGTGACCATCTGCTCGGCCGTCATCGCTGTTATCTGCGCGGCAGTCGGGATCATCATATCTGTTGTCGCCGGAACGCCGCCGGGATCCACCATCGTGGCGGCCGATATTGCGGCCTTCCTGATGGCCGTCATCATCGGGAGAGCAAAAAAATAAAAACAGCAGGCCTGGACCTGCGGAAACGAGGAGACTATGCACGAGCTGGGTATTGCCTATCATGTGGCGGAGACCATAGAGGAGCTGGGGAAGGAGAATGAACTGGAGCAGGTGGCGTCGGTGACGCTGGAAGTCGGCGAGGTCTCGGGCGTCATCTTCAGCTATCTCTCCGACGTCTGGCCCTGGGTCTGCCGCAAGAGCGCCCTTCTCAAGGATTCGGAGCTTCTCTGCGAGGAGATCCATGCCATCACCATCTGCCTTGATTGCGAAAGGACCTATGATACCGTTCCCCAAGGGCGTCAGTGTCCCCACTGCGGAAGCTGGCATACGGAGTTGGTTACGGGAAATGAAGTCAGGATCAAGTCAGTGGAGGCCTGCTGACGCCGGCCGGCACAATGATAAGTGTTCCCTCGAATTGATCAAGTCGTTCCTGGCCTTATGGCTTTATGAGGAAGACTGAGGACGAGGGGGCCTGCGACACCGATCCGATCGGTCGAGCCCTGCTGGCTACGGCCGGCTTTCTAACGGTCATATAATGCGGCTGTAGCGATCGTAAACGGCCGTTTATGGTAAATATTGCTGAAATTATGACTTCGTTTTTGCTGAGATTCTACAAAGAAAGGCGCGGAAATACGGCCGGGCGGGTTGATTTTCTGTTTTCATTTCTTTATGATATAGGCGAAATAAGCCGGGGACATACTCCGGTTACAGGTTTGTTATTTATTTATAAGGAGACCATATGGGCGGCTTTTTTGCGGCGGCATTGAAGGAAGATTGTGTTTTTGATCTCTTTTTCGGCACTGATTATCACTCCCATCTGGGCACCCGGCGTGCAGGCATGATCGTCTACGACGGCGAGAAGGGCTTTAACCGGGCCATTCACAATATTGAGAACAGCCCTTTCCGGACCAAGTTCGAGAAGGACTCCCAGGAGATGCACGGCTACATGGGCGTCGGCTGCATTTCTGACTACGAACCCCAGCCCCTGCTCATGCGGTCGCGCCATGGCACTTACGCCATCACGACGGTGGGGCGGATCAATAACATGGATGAGCTGACGAAAGAAATGCTCAGCCATGACAGCATCCATTTCATGGAGATGAGCGGCGGCGATATCAACGCGACCGAGCTGGTGGCTGCCCTGATCAACAGCCGGGAGAACCTGATTGAAGGTATCCAATATGCCCAGGAGAGGATCGACGGCTCCATGACCATGATGCTCCTGACGCCGAAGGGCATTTACTGCGCCCGCGACAAGGTAGGGCGGACGCCCCTGGTCATCGGCCACAAAGCGGAGGGTTTCTGCGCCAGCTTCGAATCCTTCGCCTACCTGAACCTGGGGTACAGCGATTACAAGGAGCTGGGCCCCGGTGAAATCGTTGTCATGACGCCGGATAAGGTGGTGACGCTGGCGGCCCCGGGCAAGAAGATGCGGATCTGCACTTTCCTCTGGGTCTATTACGGCTACCCGACCTCCAGCTACGAGGGCGTGTCCGTCGAGGGCATGCGTGTTCGCTGCGGCAAGCGTCTGGCAAAACGCGACGGTATGACCAGAAATGAAGTCGACGCCGTCGCCGGCGTCCCGGATTCCGGTATCGCCCATGCGGTGGGCTACGCCAACGAATCCGGCGTCCCCTTCTCCAGACCCTTTATCAAATACACACCTACCTGGCCGCGGAGCTTCATGCCCACCATGCAGACCAAGCGGGACCTGATCGCCAGGATGAAGCTGATCCCCGTCCACGAGCTGATCGACGGCCAGCGCCTCCTCCTCATCGATGACTCCATGGTCCGCGGCACGCAGCTGCGGGCGCGCACCCAGTCCCACTACAGC
>CAMONF010000186.1 GCA_946620335.1 uncultured Clostridia bacterium | reverse complement strand
TGGATGGCCGGCTCCGGCTTGATCTTCCAGAACTCCTCGTTGGCCCGGGACGCGCCCTCGTAAATGCCGAAATTGGTCTCTATGAGCCTGGGCTCGATATGAATCGGCAGGCCGTGGGGCGCGGCCACAATTTCCGCCGTCTGCCTGGCCCTTAAGAGGGGCGAGGCAAAAATAATGTCAAAGGGGATGTCCTTCGCCTTTTCTGCCAGTTCATGCGCCTGGCGGAGGCCTGTCTCGTTGAGGGGAACGTCCGTCACGCCGCAGATCTTCATTTCCCGGTTCATGTCGGTCTCCCCGTGTCTCACCAGATAAAGCTTCATGTTTTCTCCTTAATAAATATGCTCTGCGGGAAAAGGTCTTCCCGCTGTTTCTCATTTTCCGGTCCCGAAGCCGCTGCCCGGATGGGACCGGACCTGTCATAAGTGCCAGCGTCGGCGGTCTGGGATTTCTCCGTCCCGGCCTGCCGAAGGGCTATCCTATTTTACCATTTAATTCCGGGAAATAATACCCGCTTTCCGCTTCGGACAATGACAAATAAAGCCAGGCTTGCTATAATAGGAAACGGTGGGTGCCCCTCCGGCACCTGCCCGAGCGGTCGCGCACTGCCCCGCCCGAACCTAAATAATCATGAGCCAGACCGCCGGATCACCGGCTGGCCTATGAGGAGGCGTAGCATGAATTTTGTCTTTATTTCCCCGCAATTCCCCCGCACCTACTGGAACTTCTGCGACCGTCTGAAGAAGAACGGCGTGAACGTCCTGGGCATCGGGGACACACCTTATGACGACCTGGAATGGGACCTTAAGCGTTCCCTTACTGAATACTACAAGGTAGGGAGCCTCGAGAATTACGACGAGGTCTTCCGAGCCGTCGCCTTCTTCTCCTTCAAGTACGGAAAGATCGACTGGCTGGAGTCCAACAACGAATACTGGCTGGAGCAGGACGCCCGCCTGCGGACCGACTTCAACATCACCACCGGCATCCAGACTGACGACATCGGGCACTTCAAGCACAAGTCCGACATGAAGCGCTACTATGCCGAGGCCGGCGTGCCCTCCGCCCGCTGCTGCCCCGCCACGACCCTGGAAGCCGCGCTGGCCTTCACCAAGGAAGTGGGCTACCCCATCATCATCAAGCCGGATGTGGGCGTCGGCGCTTCCGACACCCACAAGATCAAGAGCGATGAGGAGCTGGCGGACTTCTTCCAGACTCCCCTGGCCGTCCCCTACCTCATGGAGGAATTCATCGACGGCGAGCTCTATTCCTACGACGCCATCACCGACTCCAAGGGCGACCCCCTCTTCGAGTCCATGACCAGCTGGCCGCCTTCCATCGCGGACATTGTCAATGAAGGCCTGGACCTGGTCTACTTCGTTGCCGGGGACGTGCCCGAGGGCCTCAAAAAGGCCGGCCGGGCCACCGTCAAGGCCTTCAAGGCCTCCCGCCGCTTCGTCCACCTGGAGTTCTTCCGCCTCAAGGCCGACAAACCGGGCATGGGCAAAAAGGGCGATTTCGTGGGGCTCGAGGTCAACATGCGCCCCGCGGGCGGCTACACGCCGGATATGATGAATTTCGCCCACAGCCTGGACGTCTACCAGATCTACGCGGATATGGTCACCCTGGACGCCCGCGTCTTCCCGCAGGCCGAGCATGAGTACTACTGCGTATACGTCGGCCGCCGTGACGGTCACACCTACCTGCACAGCCACGAGGAAGTCCTGGACCGGTACGGGCAGGACATGGTCATGTGCGAGCGGATCCCGGACATTCTCTCCGGCGCCATGGGCAACCAGATGTACACCGTAAAGCTGTCGGACCGGGCAGAGGCCGACGCCTTTATCCGCTTCGCGACAGAGAAGGCATGAGGTACAAATGAAAACAGGAAAGCACTATCTGATCAGTCTCCTCGTCACCTTCCTCATCATCCTGATCGCGGTCCTGGGGCTTGTCGCAATGGGACTCTACGACGGCAAGTCACCCCTGCCCGTCATGCTCATAGCCCTCTTCGCCTCCATGATCGGCGAGGCAGTTGCCAGAAAATTTGACCAGTAAGGCTCTCCGCCTGTAGAAGGAGTTCATTTTATGGAAATCAAATATTATAAGGAACACAGTGATATCCTCGGCCGGGACATGGAATACAAGGTCTTCGGCTCCTCCGGCAAGATCTGCTTTGCCTTCGCGCCCCAGAGCGGCCGCTTCTACGATTTCGAGAATTTCCACATGGTGGACGTGGCGGCCAAATGGATCGAGGAGGGCAAGCTTCAGATCGTCTGCCCGGACAGCATCGATGAGGAGAGCTGGTCCGGCCGTGAGAGCGGCGCTGAGGATGACTGGCGCTTCCGCAAGCAGGAGGAGTGGTTCCTCTATATCACCGACGAACTCTACCCGACCGTCAAGGCGCGCAACACTTCCGAGGCAGCCCAGGGCCGCTGCATGACCACCGGCTGCAGCATGGGCGCCCTCCACGCCGCCAACTTCTTCTTCCGCAGACCGGACCTCTTCGACACGGTCATCGCCATGAGCGGCATCTACAACGCCCAGTATTTCTTCCCCGGCACCTCCCACCCGCTGGCCTACGACAATTCGCCGGCCATCTTCCTGAAAAACCTGCCCTCCGACCACCCTTACCGCAAGCTCTACGCCAACTCCACCATCATCATCTGCGTCGGCCAGGGCGCCTGGGAGGATGAGCTGCTGGAGAGCACCCGGGAGCTGGACACCACCATGAAGGCAGCCGGCATCCAGGCCTGGTTCGACTACTGGGGCAAGGACGTCAGTCACGACTGGAACTGGTGGCAGAAGCAGTTCCCCTACTTCCTGGGCAAGATTTTTGACCATCAGGAGGCGCCGGCGGCCGCTCCCGCGGCGGATAAGGCAGCTTCCGTGAAGACTTCGGAAGACACTGCCGACTGAGCAAGGGAATTGATCCTCCACACACGTATTTGAATCCGCACCGGGATACAGTTTTTCGGCCGTCCTCCCAGGACGGCCCGACGAGCCCGGTTTCTGAAAGAAAGGAGATTCCCATGTCCGTCCGCAAGCTCCTCGTCGTCATCGATATGCAGAACGACTTCATCGACGGCTCCCTCGGTACCCCCGAGGCCGTCGCCATCGTCCCCCGGGTGGTGGAGGAAATAAAAAAATACTCCGTCTTTGACATCCTCGCCACCAGAGACACCCATCCCGCCGACTACCTGAGCACCCAGGAGGGCAGGAACCTCCCGGTCGTCCACTGTGTCAAGGGCACACCCGGCTGGGAGCTCAATCCCCTCGTGGCCGAAGCCCTCGGCGCCGCGCCGGTCATCGACAAGCCCACCTTCGGGTCCACCACCCTGGCTGAAGTCATCCGGTCCATGGCCGAGACCAGCGACCTGGACATCACACTGATCGGCCTCTGCACCGACATATGCGTGGTCTCCAACGCCCTCATGATCAAGGCCTTCGTGCCGGAGGTGCCCATCCACGTCATCGCCGACTGCTGCGCCGGCGTCACGCCGGCCAGCCACGAAGCCGCCCTCGCGACCATGCGGATGTGCCAGATCGACGTACAGTGAAAAAGTGGAAATCAGGGACGGTTCCTTTTCCCAGTTTTCAAAGAAAACTGGGAAAAGGAACCGTCCCTGATTCCCACTTTTTCACTGTACGTCGATCTGGCACATCCGCATGGTAGCCAGGGCGGCTTCGTGGCTGGCCGGCGTGACGCCGGCGCAGCAGTCGGCGATGACGTGGATGGGCACCTCCGGCACGAAGGCCTTGATCATGAGGGCGTTGGAGACCACGCATATGTCGGTGCAGAGG
>CAMONF010000185.1 GCA_946620335.1 uncultured Clostridia bacterium | reverse complement strand
GAACTTGTCGGCCATCTGGGAGATGTGGACCAGTCCGTCCTGGTGGACGCCGATGTCCACGAAGGCGCCGAAATCGATGACGTTCCGCACGGTGCCCTTTAAGACCATGCCTTCCTTCAGGTCCTCGATGGCAAGCACGTCGGTCCGTAAGACCGGCCCCTGGGCTTCCGAGCGCGGGTCGCGGCCCGGTTTTTTCAGCTCCTCGATGATGTCGGCCAGGGTAAAGCTGCCGATGCCGAGCTCCTCGGCCAGCCGCTCCCGGTCACGCCCCTTGAGGAAGGAGGTCAAATGCTCTGTGTGCCCTTCGGCGATGTCCTCGTCGCGGCAGCCGCTCATCGCGAGGAGCTGTCTGGCGGCCGGGTAGCTCTCCGGGTGGACGGCGGTCATGTCCAGGGCTTCCTTGCCTCCGCGGATCCGGAGGAAGCCGGCGGAGAGCTCGTAGGCCTTGGGCCCGAGCTTCGGCACCTTGAGGAGGTCCCGGCGGCTCTTGAAGGGGCCGTTCTCGTCCCGGTATGCCACGATGTTCTTCGCGATGGTCTTGTTGATGCCGGAAATATAGCCCAAAAGCGGCGCGGACGCCGTGTTGACATCCACTCCGACTCCGTTCACGCAGTCCTCGACGACAGCCGTCAGGGCCTGGCCCAGTCTGGTCTGGTTCATGTCGTGCTGGTACTGGCCGACGCCGATGGCCCGGGGATCGATCTTGACCAGCTCCGCCAGGGGATCCTGGAGCCGCCGGGCGATGGAGGCGGCCGACCGCTGTCCCACGTCAAAATTCGGGAATTCCTCGGTGGCCAGGGCGCTGGCCGAATAGACGGAGGCGCCCGCTTCGTTCACGATGGCGTAGGAGAGGGGCTTGCCCAGGTCCTTGATGAAGCCGACGATGACCTGTTCGGACTCCCGGGAGGCGGTGCCGTTGCCCAGGGAGATGACGTCCACCTTGTACTTGTCCACCAGGCTGCGTAGGGTCTTCTTCGCCTCCTCCACCTTGTTCTGGGGCGCCGTCGGGTAAATGACGACCGTATCCAGGACTTTCCCTGTGGCATCCACCACCGCCAGCTTGCACCCGGTCCGGAAGGCCGGATCCCAGCCCAGGACCGTCTTGCCGGCCACGGGCGGCTGGAGGAGGAGCTGGGAGAGGTTCTTGCCGAAGAGGGCGATGGCCTTCTCCTCGGCGTCCTCCGTCATCTGGGAGCGGATTTCATTTTCCACGGAGGGAGCGATGAGGCGCTTGTAGGCGTCCGCGCAGGCCTCCGCCTTGAAGCGGTCGGTGACGGCATTGCGGCCAACGCCCAGCTGGTAGTTCAGGTAGCGGAGGATCTCATCCTCCGGGGCCTTGACCTTGACGGTGAGGACCTTCTCCTTTTCGCCGCGGTTCAGGGCCAGGACGCGGTGACCGGGCAGGCGGGAGAGGGGCTCCTCGTAGTGGTAATAGTTCTCGTAGACGGAGGCGGCCTTGTCATCCTTGGCCTCCGAGACGATGGTGCCCCGGGCAAGGGTCTTTTCACGGATGAAGGTGCGGAAGGCGGCGCTGTCGGAGACCATCTCCGCGATGATGTCCTCGGCCATGGCGATGGCGTCTGCCACAGAGGCCACGCCTTTTTCCTCACTGACATACCCGGCGGCCACCTTCTCCACGGGCTCCTTGGCGTCGGGGGAGAGAATGTGCCGGGCAAGGCCTTCCAGTCCCTTCTCGCGGGCAATCATGGCCCGGGTGCGGCGCTTCTGTTTGTAGGGCCGGTAGAGGTCCTCCAGGGCGACCAGGGTGGCCGCCTCCTCCAGCTGCTTTTTGAGGGCTGCCGTGAGCTTTCCCTGCTCCTCAATGGAGGCGAGGATGGCGGCCCGGCGCTCGTCGAGGTTCCTCAGATAGGTCAGGCGGGTGTCCAGATTTCTCAGCTGTTCGTCATTTAAGCCGCCGTGGGCTTCCTTGCGGTATCTGGCTATGAAGGGAATCGTCTTGCCCTCGTCGACCAGGTCAATGACGGCCTCCACCTGGGAGACTTTTATGCCAAGCTCATCTGCGATGGTTTTTGCAATGTTCATGTTCTGTATCCTTTTCTTCCTGTGATGAGCGCTGCCGGCAGACCGACAGCAGGTCTATTGTACCATAAAGAATGGCGCTTCGTGTATACCCCTGGGAAAAAGACTGGCTTCTTCGCCACCAATAAGTAGCCTTAAGAAACAAATAGTGCGTTGAAATAGAAACTAAAGGGAAGTATAATGACTGGGACTGTTTTATGACACAATTCTGACATCAAGGGGATACTTCATCATGTTATTCAGTTCCATGGTATTTCTGTGGGTCTTTCTGCCGCTCGTGCTCGTCCTGTACTGGGCAGTGCCGGGCATACGGGCGAAGAACGCGGTACTGCTCATCGCTTCTCTCATTTTTTACGCATGGGGAGAGCCTGTCTATATTTTTCTCATGCTCCTTGTGGTTTTCATAAACTTCGTCACAGCGCTCGCTGTGGAGCGTTTCGGAAAGGCGGCGCTTGCGGCGGGCATCACGGCGAACCTGCTGATCCTGGGGTATTATAAGTATTTCAATTTTTTGCTCCTGATCATCTCAAGGCTTCTCAGAATGGAGAGCTTCACCCCGCGCGAAGTCATCATGCCCCTGGGCATTTCCTTTTTCACCTTCCAGGCCATGTCCTATGCCATCGACGTGTACCGCGGGCAGGTGAAGCCCTGCCGGAACTATCTGACGGTGCTTCTTTACGTGTCCCTCTTTCCGCAGCTGGTCGCCGGCCCCATCGTCCGCTACACGGAGGTCGCCGACGAAATCCGGGAAAGGAAAATCAGCAGGGACGAGGTCGCCTACGGCGTTAAACGGTTCTGTTGCGGCCTGGGAAAGAAGGTCATTCTCTCCAACATTCTGGCTGAATATGCGGACATGATCTTTAATGCGGAGATCGGGACCTTCTCCGGGGCAACCCTCTGGCTCGGGACGATTCTGTACACCTTTCAGATCTACTACGACTTCTCCGGCTACTCGGACATGGCCATCGGTCTGGGGCGCATGTTCGGGTTTCATTTCAGCGAGAACTTCCGCTATCCCTATATCGCCGGTTCGGTCCGGGAGTTCTGGCGGCGGTGGCATATATCTCTGTCCACCTGGTTCCGCGAGTATGTTTATATCCCCCTCGGCGGCAACAGGAAGGGGAAAATAAGGACCTACATCAATCTGGGGATTGTGTTCTTTTTGACCGGTCTGTGGCACGGCGCCAGCTTTGCTTTCATTTTCTGGGGGCTTTTCCACGGCTTTTTCATGATCCTCGAGCGAGTCTTCCTGGGAAAAATTCTCGACAGGAACCCGGTGAAGATCCTGAACCATATCTATACCCTTCTGGTGGTCATGGTGGGATGGGTGTTTTTCCGGATCAGCATATTCCGACCTTCCGTCAATTATCTGGTCCACATGCTTCTTCTCCGTCCCGGTGAGTACAGCCTGCCCGATATGATTTCCCTGCGCCTTGTGCTGGTGCTGGTCCTGGCTGTCCTCAGCTGCGGTTTCCTGCAGACGGCAATTCCGGGGCTGGAGAGGCGGATCTTCGACGAGAAGGAGGTCAGCCTGCCGGGTATGGTCCTCTCCCTTGTCTGCCTGGCGGTCAGCGCCATGCTCCTCGTGGGCGGGCTCTACAATCCCTTTATCTATTTCCGGTTCTGAGAGGGGGCTCATGATCCAATGAAGAAAAATGTGTTCATCGCGGTGTTCGTGCTGGCCATCCTGCTGCCGAACATCATTTACTACGGGTTTTACGGCTGTTTTGATACGGAGAACCATGAGAAGAGGGCCTACGCCGAGCTGCCTGCGTTCTCCGTCTCCAACATAGACAATATTCCCTCGGGCCTGGAGGCCTTCTATATGGACCGCGTGCCCTTTAAAAATGAAATCAAGGCCATGACCTCCCGGGTCGACATAGAACTGGGACGCTACAGGTCTATGTACGAGATCTTTAGCGGCGGCTTCAGCGGCGTGACCATCGGCGTGGACAGGTGGATGTATTACACCGTCAGCACCCGGGGCGAGGACTCCATCCAGGAAATGTTCGGCCGCAATCTGTATACCGAGGAGGAACTGAAAGAGACCGGGGAGAAGCTTGAAGCAGTTGATGACTTTTTTGAGGAGCGGGGGACGGCCTTTGTCTCCTTCATCGTACCTAATAAGGAGCAGGTCTACGACGAATATCTGCCGGAAACCTACCGGCGGCACGTGACAGACTATACCAGAGCCCGTCAGCTGGCCGACTATGTGCGCCGCCATACCGACGCGGTCATGGTCTATCCACTGGATTATCTGCGGGCCTGCAAGGAAAACCGTCAGCTCTATTACAAATACGACACCCACTGGAACCGGGCGGGTGCCATCGCGGGCATCCAGCCGGTCCTTGAGGCTGTGGGGGCGGAGACGGACGATGTGGCCGGAATCGAATTCGAGGAGAAGACGCCCTGCATCTTTGTGGATCTGGCCATGATGCTGGGGCTGCAGGATTCCTGCATGGACGATATCGAATATGTCCCGGTCAATTTCCGACCGGAGGTCGAAATCGTGCAGGGAGAGAGTGTGATTGACAAGGATACCAGGCTGGGAATTGCCTTCCGCTACGATTCCAATGCGCCGGATCCCCGCGAGGTGCTCTATATCGGTGACTCCTTCCGGCTGGTCCTGGCCACGGCCAGGGTCCTGCCCAGGCACTTTGCCCATGTTTCCATTATCGACAGGGCCTCGGATGAGGTCATCGTGGAGTATTTTAAGACCCACCATCCGGATATAGTGATCTATGAGACCTGCGAGCGGTTCGTGACGGCGCCGGGGTTTGCCTATACGGAGTTGGTGGAGCTGCTTAAAGATAATACTGAATATGGGAGCAAGTGGGAATGAGGGACGGTTCCTTTTCCCACTTTTTGAGGAGGGAAAGAGAGAAAATGGGAATGAGGGACGGTTCCTTTTCCCACTTTTCATTTTATGAAAAGTGGGAAAAGGAACCGTCCCTCATTCCCATTTTCCATCCCAGCCTCAAGGAAAGTGGGAAAAGGAACCGTCCCTCATTCCCACTTTTCAGCCATGGAAGGACCGGGTTGAGAAAAAATGCCCGGTATGCTATGATAATAAGACAGAAGCAGTGGTATTTCAGTGACTCAGGGGGTGTCTCAGGACACCCGGAAAGACAGGCACCTGCGCTATGCTGAGTAAGGCTTTGCTCTTCATCATGGAAGGCAGCCGGAGGGTCGGCCGGCATCTGCCCGGGCCGGGAAGGCGCAGCCACGAAGGCAACGTGAGACATTTCCTCGAGCGGACCGGGGGACGCACGGCGCCCGGCTTCATCGAGGACCAGGAGCGGCAGGGAGACCTCCGCTACGGCGCAGCCACAGTCCGGTGGTCCGGCTGCGGGCCCATCGCGGCCGCCAATGCCCTGTATGCCCTGGGGCGACCGGCTTTTTTGCCGGACGTGGTCCGGGAGCTGGCCGGAGATGGGGCTGTGTTCCTCGGGGCGGGCGGCACGTCACCTTATGCGATCCGGGACCTGCTGGTCCGGCAGGGCCTTTCGGTGGTCATTTCCACGGAGGAGGCCGGGTTCGATTGGATGCTCTCTCGGGGCGATGTTTTCATTTTACTCTTTCACTTTGACCGGAAAAAACGGATCAACCTCCACTATGTCTGCCTGACGAGGCAGGGGGAGGGCTTTGCGGTCCATAACCTGGACAGCCGCTCCCGCGCGGCTTTTGTCCGGGGCACCTTTCAGGAAATGCTCTCCGCGATGACAGGAGGAAAGGGGCGGAGTGTTCTCCTCATGAGCATTGCCGACGGGCAATAGCGCAAGTTCCAAATGATATCTTGAGAAATTGACGTGAGACTCCTATAATATACGTATGAAGCCTGGTCATAGAGGGGGGCCGGTAAGAAAAGGGAGATAAGAATGAACCATATTATTATTGAAGGATTTATGGGTTCGGGTAAGAGTACAGTCGGTAAGGCACTGGCGAGAGAGCTTCAGCTCCCGCTGATCAACATCGACAAACGCGTATCTACGAAGCTGAAAATGAAGCCCGCCGAGATCTACGATCACTATGGTGAAGTTTATTATCGTGCCATGGAGACCTGCATACTGGCAGATCTTCTGGAGCTTCATGAACGTTCCGTCGTGCTTCTGGGAAGCGGTCTTGCCACTATGCCCCAGAACGAGGCCTACCTCAAAAAGCTGGGCAAGGTCTATTACCTCAAGGCGGGCAAGCCTGTCATTCTCGAACGGCTCAGGAAGGGCGACAAGAGCTCCTGGCTGAAGAGCGGAGACCTGACGGAGCGGGTCGACAAGATGCTCAGTGAGCGGGAACCGGCCTACAAGAAGGTGGCGGATGTGATCATCGCGACCGACGGCAAGACGACTGAGGAGATCGTACAGGAAATCCTCGAGGCGGACAAGGCCTTCCAGAAGGGCTGAAGTCCTGCCAAAAACAGCATATATGCCGGAGAAAAGGCCGGCATAGAGATCAGGAAATGAAGGGCAGCTGCCCGGCATGAGTCCGGCGGCTGCCTTTGTGCGCGCAAGATGCTCCCAGGTGGGGGCGCAAGGAGTTTTATGCGAGCAGTGACCGTAAGAAACATGACTCTGGGAGAAGGAATACCCAAAATCGCCGTGCCTGTCACGGAGAAGACTGTGGAAGCGGCGGTCCGGGCTGCGGAGGAGGCGGCTGATTGCGCTGACCTGATCGAGCTTCGGGCGGATCATTTCGAGGGAGTGGCTGACGAAAGCGCTCTTTTGGGCCTTCTCGCTTCCGTTCGGAGGGCTGTGGAGCTTCCGATTCTTTTCACCGTGCGCTCCATGCGGGAGGGCGGTGCCTGGGACTGCACAGAGGAAGAGTATGTGTCTGTCCTGACGGCCGCCATAGGCAGCGGTCAGATCGACCTCGTCGACATTGAGCTTGCCTGCGGGAGGACCGCCTCTATCCTGGACAAAGCCCACAAGGCCGGTATACCGGCCGTTCTCTCCCAGCATGATTTCGGAAAGACGCCGGCGGATGAGTGCATTTTGCGGGACTTCATGGCCATGGAGGAACTGGGCGGCGACGTCGCCAAAGGCGCCTATATGCCCCAGTCCCAGGAAGACGCCGACCGGATCCTGACCCTCACCAGGAAGGCGGCGGATCGCATGGACATTCTGGTGATCCTGATCGCTATGGGACCTTTGGGCAGACGGACACGGGTGGAAGGGGAGCGCTGGGGCAGCGCGCTTACTTTCGCATCCCTCAGCGGGAAGGGCAGCGCGCCGGGGCAGATCGATGCCCGGACCATGCGGACGCTGCTCCTGAAGGAGCATGCGGGGCTTGCCGGGGAGCAGCCGAACTGACGCGATGACACAGGATGACGTTTCAGGGGTAAACAGCCGATGATTGCCTGACAAAGAAGCGACCAGATACGTGCGCTTCAGGGCGAAAACAGCCTGTATCCCGGAAAAACTGCCCTAAAAGGGAACCGAAAAGCCATGTTTTTTCAAAGAAAGCCAGCCCCTGTCCCTATTTTTGCTTGAACTCAGGGTCTGTTCATAGTAAAATACATATGCGTGATCTGTTCGGGCAGCCTGTTCGCAGTATGCCCTTCTGAAGACCTTCAGGCGGACGGATCCCATGACTAAACAGATTTCCCCGGGCGATATATCGCCGACAGGTTGGGAATTATCCCGTGCGATCGTAAGTAGCCGACGCAGCGGGCTATCATAAAGAGGAGGACTACTTATGATTTCAGCAGGTGATTTTAAAAATGGATTGACCCTTGAGATTGACGGCAATGTCATGCAGATCGTTGAATTCCAGCATGTCAAGCCCGGCAAGGGCGCTGCCTTCGTCCGCACCAAGATGAAGAACGTCATCAACGGCGGTGTCGTTGAGCGCTCCTTCCGCCCGACAGAAAAGTTCCCGGCAGCCAGAATCGACCGCAAGGACCAGCAGTATCTTTACAACGACGGCGATCTGTGGTATTTCATGGATCCGGAGAACTTTGAGCAGGTCATGCTCAATTCCGAGACCATCGGCGACTCCATGAAGTATGTCAAGGAGAACGAGATCGTCAAGTTCGTCTCCTACAACGGCAACGTCTTCGCCATCGAGCCGCCTCTCTTTGTAGAGCTTGAGGTCACTGACACAGAGCCCGGTTTCGCCGGCAACACCGCTCAGGGCGCCAGCAAGCCCGCCACCGTCGAGACCGGCGCTACCGTCTCCGTACCGCTCTTCGTCAACATCGGCGATGTGATCAAGATCGATACCAGGACAGGCGAGTACCTCTCCAGAGCATAATCATTCACCCTCCCGCATTGCGGGAGGGTTTCTTAATTTTCTGCTATTATTCTTCTCTTTTTTACAGTGCGAAGGCAGTCGGCCGCAGGAAAAAGGCCAAGCTGCCCCGCACGGGTCTCCGCGATGCGGCGGCTCCTTTTCCTTCCGGTTAATACCATCCTCCTGTTCTTCCACCAGGTCACATCCCTTCACTGATCGCCGGATCCGGCCCTTTTTCCGGGCGGATGCGGCGGAGCGCCCGAGGGCGGTCTTTATTTTCAGGCCGATTCGGGCTGCGGTCATAGGAAAGAAGGGAAAACATTCCATGAATTACAATCAGTTCAAAAATGAAATCCTCTCCCGCCTGCAGGAGGCGGTAGGGGATAGGGGCCTTGTGCGCCTTTTTACGGTGCATAAGAACAACGGGCTCACGCTCTGGGCCGTCTCTGTGATGGAGGGGGACAAGAATATTGCCCCCAGCATCTATCTGGACAGCTACTACCAACTCTACCTGGACGGGCGGACGATGGAGGAGCTGACCCATCTCATCCTGGCGGAGAATATCCGCAAGCAGGTGAAGAGGCCTGTCGCGGCCGACCTCTTTTCAGACCCGGACGCTGTCGCCGGCAGTGTCCTCTTCCGCGTGGTCAATTATGACATGAACCTGGACTTTTTGAAGGGAGTTCCCCATCGGCGGGTCCTGGACCTGGCTGTCATTTATTATGTGGAGGTGGAGGATCCTTCCATTGGGAAGGCCACTGCCATTGTGCGCAGCCGGGAGGCTGTGCGCCTGGGGCTGTCCGAAGAGGTCCTGTACGAAAAGGCCCTGGCCAACACGCCCCGCGTGAAGCCGGTCCGGATCGAGAGCATGACCAAAGCGCTGGTCTGCCTGTCGGGGGACGAGGATTTGGAGGGCCTGCCGGATGAGGAAGATCTGCCCCTTTATATAGCGGGCAATGAGGAACGGGTCTACGGGGCGGCTGTGATCGCTTATCCCGGTGCCTTCCGGGAGCTGGCGGACAGACTTGGATCGGATCTCTATATCATTCCCAGCAGCATACATGAACTTATTGTGGTCGCGACGTCGGAGGATATCGCACTCGAGGAGCTGTCGGAGCTGGTGGCGGAGGTCAACGCGAATGAGGTGCCGCCCCAGGAGATCTTGTCCAACCATGTGTATACCTACGTCCGCGGCAGAGACCTGGTCATGATGTGAGGAAGGAGAGGAGGATCATGATGAGAAATTGGAACAGAGGAATCAGAAGAGCGCTGGCCCTTCTTTTGTGTGTCGTGCTTTCATTTTCAGGCAGGGTACCGGCGGTGCAGGCGGCCGGGCGCGAGCTCGTCAAGGTGGACAATATCCGCAGCGTCACGGTGACGGAGTCGGATGACCAGTCCGGGGCCTATATCACGGACCTGTCCCACTATAGTTATAAGAAGTCAGGGGATGTGGAGGCCATCTGGAGTCCGGCCACCGACATGTACCGCTTCTGCCTGCCCATCGGGAAAATCGGGAAAGCGGGCACCTACACATTCAAGAAGCCGGTGTCGATCCGCTACGAGAATGCCGGCTATACGACGGAGGGTGTTCCTTTTGACCTGGAGATCACCCTTACGTCCCTCAAGGTCTACTGCAAAGAACAGCAGGCCGGATACAGCCACCTGGAATTCCTGGGAATCGCGAAGGACGGGTCTGTGGAGTCCATCGCCATGGTGGCCACCAGCGTGGAGGACAATGTGAGGCCGACCAAGAAGGAGCTGAATGGGGGGTACCCCGGGGTGGAGGCCGTCTATTCTATGAAGCTCATCCCTGAGGGGAAAATCTCCGGTCAGCCGGTCATCATGCTGCGGTTCGATGACGTTGACCGGCCGGACGTGACGGATTTCAAAGCCGGCAGCCGTTATGAGGGAACCTATGCGGAGAGCGTCCGGCTCATCAACGGTTTCGGGGGAAAGGCCTATGTGCAGAAGGACTGTGTGCTGGACGTCTCCGAGGGATTGGATCTCTTCCGTGCAGCGGTTGCCACGACCGGGCAGGATGCCTGGCGGAAGTCCGCTTTTGCGGTTTTCATTTACGGGCTCGAGGGGACTTTTGCCTGGACAGGCTCCAACTGTGCGGCCTTTGTCGTAGGTTCCACCAGTGTGGTCAATTACCCCAACTGGGAGGGGCCGGACAAGACAGTTGACAAGTCCGTGGCGAGTCCCGGGGAGAAGCTGACCTATACTGTCTCTCAGACCTTCCCCTATGTCGTCCCGACCAACGCGGCCGGCGGCATTTGTGTCACCGACACCCTGGATCCGGCGCTGGATCCCCTGACCGCCCGCTGGCAGGTCCTGGACGGGGAAAATAAAGACAGGACCGGGGAGTGGACCGTGAACGCAGACGGCCCGGCCATCACTTTTACGGCGAAAAATGCCGCTGAAGTCTGCGGGGACTATCGTTTTCTGATCTCGGCCGACCTCCGCCAGGATACTTTCTCCGGCGGAACGATGGAGCAGACGCCGGACGGAGGGACCGTGATCCGGGTCATGAATACCGCGCATACGATCGTCAACGATGTGGACATCGCTTCCCAGCCGGTCAGGACGGATGTGCCCGGGGAGCCGGCCGTTTCCCTGACCAAGCATGTCGACAGGGAAGTGATCAAGGGAGCAAAGGCCGGCGATGAGGTGACCTATACATTTGAAGTGGTCAATACCGGGAATCTTCCCCTTTCGGGGGTGAAGATCGAGGACGCTCTGGCCATAAGCGGCTTTGCCTTCGACTGGGAGAAGAGCTCTGACGGCGCCAGCGGAGAAGGGTGCCTCAGTGTTGGCGAGCGCGTGAGCGCGTCCGCCCGATATGCCCTCACCCAGGATGATATTGACGCGGCAGAGGTGATCAATAAAGCCACCGCTTTCGGCACAGACCCGGCCGGCACCATCGTTTCCGCCGAGGCAAAAGCGGAGACGGCCATCGAGGTCTCGCCGGCGATCACACTGGTAAAGAGCGTGGAGCAGACAGCTCTGGTGGATCCTTCTGCCGGTGACAAGCTGACCTACCACTTCCTGGTCGCCAACACAGGGGATGTGACCCTCACAGAGCTTGCCCTGTCTGACGATCTGGATATCACCGGACTGACCTGGGAGCGGCCTTTTGAGAGACTGCTGCCCGGCGAAGAGATGAAGGGGACGGCGGTCTACGCCCTGACCCAGGCGGACATCGACGCCGGGAAGGTGGTCAACAAGGCGGCTGTTTCCGGCAGGGCGCCTTCGGGAGAAAAGGTGCAGGCGGAGGACGATGCGGAGACTGTCCTGACCGGTACACCGGGCATCACTCTCGTCAAGACGACTCCGGAACCGATCCTTACGGGCGCCCGCGCAGGGGACAAGGTGACCTTTGACTTCCTGATCACGAACACGGGCAACGTAACGCTCACCGCCACAGAGCTTACGGATGCGCTGGAGGAAATCAGCCGTCCGTCCGTTCAGTGGCCCGAAGACGATGCTGCCGGCAGACTCCTGCCCGGAGAATCGGTCAAAGCCTCTGCGCTTTACACGCTGACGCAGGCAGACATCGATGCGGGAGAGGTCCTGAACAAGGCTTTTGTCACTGCGAAGGCCCCGGACGGCTCTTCCGTCAGCGATGAGGACACAGCGGCTGTGACTTTGACGGAAGCTCCGGAGATCGAGCTCATCAAGACCGTTTCCGGCGTTCGGAAGGCGGATGGGACTCCGGCGGAGACCGGTCGGAAGGCGGAGAGCGCCGGCGCGGAGGATGCGCAGAATGGGCCGGAGGCGACAGACGTGAGAGAGGATTCCGGGAACGCTTCTGATGAATCGGAAACGGCTGGCGCAAGTAAAGTAGCCGGAGAAAGAGAGGCAGCCGGTGCAGGCAATACGGCCGGTGAGCGGGAAGCAGATCGTGCAGGCGAAGCGGCCGGCGAACGGGAAGCAGATCGTGCAGGCGAAGCTGCCGGTGAGCGGGAAGAGGCCGATGAAACCGGAATCAGCGGCGCAGGCGATGCGGAAGCGGCCGGAGAGAACGGAGCGAACGACACAGGCAAAGCGGAAACTGCCGACGTGAGCGGAATGAATGGCGCAGGCCATGCGAAAGTAGCCAGCGAGAGCGGAGCGAGCGGCGCAGATGAAGCGCAAAACCTCAGCGAGAGCGTAGTGAGTAGTGAAGACGGCGCGGAAGCAACCGCCCAAAGCAGAACGAGCGGCGCAGGTGAAGCGAAAACATCCGGCGATCGTGGAACAAGCGGTATGGATGAAGCGGAATCTGTGGCAGCGGTGGAGGAATCGGCTGCCGGGGAGCCCCAGTTAGGCATCGGAAAGTGGGCTGAAAAGATCTTCTTCGGCCCTCAATTGGTCGGCATTCTCTCCGGGCATCCCTTTGCCATGACAGGCGCCGAGACCGAGTCTGAAGGGCATGATGTCGAAGCGAGTGCACTGGAACGTGAAAGCGGAACAACAACTGCGGAGAATGCTGCCGACGACAATGGCGGAGCGGCGGGCGATGAGCTGTCGGCCGCGGCGGAAGAGGACACAGCCTTGGTGACTTTGTCGGACGGCACTGTGATTCGGGACGCGCGGCCGGGTGATGTCATTTCCTATGCTTTTGCCGTGACAAATACAGGCAATGTTACACTGAACAATGTTTCTATAGAAGATTTCCTGGCGGGAATCGGGCCTCTCACCTATGACTGGTCCGGCGCTTCAGTCGGGGAAGGAGTCCTGCTCCCCGGCGAGACGATCACGGCTTGGGCGGATTACAGCGTCACGCAGGCGGATATCAACAAAGGCCGCGTGGACAACCAGGCGGTCGCGTCGGGCCTCTCACCGAAGGGGACGAAGGTGGAGGACGACGGCGAGGCCGGGACAGGCCTTGAGCAGAGACCTGCCTTCACGGTGGTCAAGTCTGTTGACCGGGAACGGATCGATAAGGCAAAGTGCGGGGATGTTCTCATTTATACACTGGCCATGGCCAACACCGGTAACGTTACCTTGTACAACTGCTTCTTTGAGGATGAGCTCGAAGGCCTGGGTGAGATTGTCTATGCCTCTGAGGACCATACCCTCGTGCCGGGGCAGAGCCTGACGGCGACTGCTGCCTACGCAATCACGCAGGCTGACATCGACCGCGGCTATGTGAAAAATGCAGTCCTGGGCCGGGCTGACGGTCCTGACGGAAGGCCCCTGGATCCCGGACGGGACGAGGTAGTCACCGAACTTCCGGCCGATCCTGCCATTATGGTCACCAAAGTTCCGGATAAGACTGTGATCCGCGGAGCTGTGCCCGGTGACACAATCAATTACAGCTTTACCGGCACCAACACCGGCAATGTGACGCTGAGAAATGTGGCGCTGACGGACGAACTGGAGGGTCTTACAGGTCTTTCCGTTGACTGGAGCGGCGCCTCGGAAGGTGAGGGCGTCCTGTTGCCCGGTGAGAGCCTCACGGCGAAAGCCACCTATGCCCTGACCCAGGCGGATATTGATCTGGGGGAGGTCCTGAACCATGTTGTCATTTCCGGCACAGCGCCGGCAGATGAGGAGACCGGAGAGGGCAGGACCGTGACAGACGAGGACGATTCCGTGACTGAACTGCCTCGCGAGGGCGGCATTGAGGTCACGAAGGCAGCGGACAAGGTCAAAATCGACGGTGCCCGGGCGGGCGATCAGATTAGCTACCGGATCGTCGGAAAAAATACAAGCAATGTCACGCTCTATGCGGTGACCCTGAAGGATGAACTGAAGGGGCTCGAGGGTCTCACCCTCGACTGGAAAGGTGCCTCCTTGGGTGAATGCACGTTGCTG
>CAMONF010000184.1 GCA_946620335.1 uncultured Clostridia bacterium | reverse complement strand
TTGAGTATAGATGTCCTTCCACGGGCAGTGTCAGTCCGCCATATTCTGTAATGCAGAAGGGCCGGTGGGTGTGCTCCACGATCAGCTTTCTGAAATAGTTGTGGACGGACCGGATGTCCCCGCTTCCCTGGTCGAACCAGCCGGAGGCCTCGTCGATGGGGCGGGTGGGGTCCAGGGCCTTCATTTTCGCCACGTTCTTCGCGGCGTCGAACTGGCCCCAGCCCTCGTTGAAGGCGGTCCAGAGGCCGATGGAGGGCACATTGTAGAGCTGGCGGATCGTCCCGCGGGTCTCGCGGATCCACCGGCGGCGGCCTTCGGGATCGGTGCGGGCGTAAAGGCCGTAGTTGTGGTCGCCCATCCTGGTGGTCATGGCGGGAATGACGGTGGGCATGTAAGTCAGGTAGAGTTTATTGAAGGCGCCGCCCCCGTTCACCATGTCCTGCCAGACAATCATTCCCAGCCGGTCGCAGTGGTAATACCAGCGCATGGGCTCCACCTTGAGGTGTTTGCGAAGGGTGTTGAAGCCCAGTGCCTTCATTTCCCGGATATCGTGGATCAGGGCCTCATCTGAGGGGGCGGTGTACATGCCGTCCGACCAGTAGCCCTGGTCCAAAACTCCGTGCATGAAATAAGGCTTGTTGTTGAGCATAAGCCGAGGCTCGCCGCTCTCGTCCCTGCCGACGGAGAATTTCCTCATGGCGAAGTAGGAAATGACAACATCCTCCCCGAGCACCACCGTGAAAGGTGTCAGGTGGGGGTCCTCAGGTGACCAGAGGCGAGCATTCGGGATGGGCACATCCAGTGTTTTGCCGGTCACACCCTTCGCGGAGACGCCGTATTCGGGAATCCGCAGGTCGTAGGGCAGGGGAGCAGCAGCGCCTTCCGCGAAGACTTTGAGAAGGAGACGGTCGCGATCGATGTCCGGAGTGATTTTGAGGTCCCGTACATACACCTCAGGGACCCATTCGAGCCAGACCGTCTGCCAGATTCCGCTGGTGGCGGTGTAGAACATGCCGCCGGGCTTCAGCATCTGCTTGCCGCGGCCGCCTGAGCCGGTATCGGAGGGGTCGGTCACGCGGACAATGAGTTCATTTTCACCCTGGCGCAGGTAAGGAGTCAGATCTGCGGTGAAGGCGAGATACCCACCTTCGTGTGAAGTCACCTCCCTGGCATTGAGAAAGACGACGGCGGACTGATCCACGGCGCCGAAGTGGAGGAGGAGACGTTTTCCTGAAGGAATGTTATCCACAGGAATTGATCTTCTGTACCAAAGGACCTCCTCCGGGGCAAGGGAATGATCCACCCCCGAGAGCAGGGACTCCGGGGAGAAGGGAACCAGGATTTTTTCAGGGTAAGTGCGAGGGATATCCCCCTTCGTGAAGGCGGCTTCCCACCAGCCGTTCAGGTTGATGTAGGAGGCGCGGGAGAGCTGGGGCCGGGGGTATTCGGGCAGGACCATGTCCGGATCCAGCCTTTCGCCCCAGGGGGTCAGGAGACGTACGGGCTCGACCTTTTTCTTGCCTGCCTGCAGAGAGGCTACGGCGGCTTTTATGTTCATAGAGAATTCCTCCGTTGGACCGGCGAGGGTCGGCGCCGGCAACTGTTCACAGGTCCGAATCATACCGGGATAGGATATGGTCCGGAATGGTGTTGTGTAAATTATACAATTAAGCGGGGGCTTTGTAAAAGGATAATAAAAAATAGATACAAAATCCATTGCGGCAAATCCAAGCACGTTATATAATATATCATAATGTCCGGGAAGCCAGAAGGTTCAGGGCGCAGCTTCGCAGCTGTGCAGTATCCGGATCAAAAAACAAAGAAGGAGCGTTAAAATGGAAAAATATGTAGGTAAAGCAGCATTCAAGGGGATCGCCATTGGCAGGATCGCCGAGATGGTCAAGGCCGACAAGACTGTCCGCAGGGAACATGTGGAAGACTCCGCAGCCGAGATCGCTCGCTACGAAGCCGCCAAGGCTGCCGCGATTTCCCAGCTCCAGGGACTTTACGAAAAGGCACTCAAGGATGTCGGAGAAGCCCATGCCGAGATCTTTGAAGTTCACCAGATGATGCTCGATGACGAAGATTATAACGACAGTGTTATTGACCTCATTGAGAGTCAGAAGGTCAACGCTGAATTTGCTGTAGCGGAGACCGGGGACAATTTCGCAGCCATGTTCGCCAGCATGGAAGATGAATACATGCGCGGCCGCGCAGCGGACGTCAAGGACGTTTCCGAGCGAGTCATCACCAACCTTCTCGGCGGTGACGGCGGCGGCAACACCTTCACAGAGCCCGTGATCCTTGTAGCGGACGATCTGGCTCCGTCAGAGACAGTTCAGCTTGACAAGGAGATGGTCCTGGCCTTCGTGACCAGACAGGGATCCACCAACTCCCATACCGCCATCCTCGCCCGCACCATGAACATTCCGGCCCTGGTCCAGGTCCCGATCCCGAAGGAAGTCGATGGACTTATGGGCATCGTAGACGGCATGACCGGCACCATCATCGTCGAACCGGACGAGGCGACTCTGGCTAAATACCAGGAACTCAAGGAGAAGGAAGCTGCCAAGAAGAAGCTTCTTGAGGAGCTCAAGGGCAAGGAATCCGTCACGAAGTCCGGCCGCAAGGTCCACCTCTACGGCAACATCGGCGGCGTCGGCGACGTCGGCTATGTCAAGGAGAACGACGGCGAGGGCATCGGCCTCTTCCGCTCCGAATTCCTCTATCTGTCCGACACCGACTATCCCTCTGAGGAGAAGCAGTTCCAGGCCTACAAGCAGGTCGCTGAACTCATGGCCGGCAAGCAGGTCATCATCCGCACACTGGATATCGGCGCTGACAAGCAGATCGATTACTTCAACCTCGAGCATGAAGAGAATCCTGCTCTTGGCTTCCGCGCCATCCGTATCTGCCTGACCAGGGAAGAGATCTTCGAGACCCAGCTGAGGGCCTTGCTCCGCGCTTCCGCTTTCGGCAACATCGCCATCATGTTCCCGATGATCATCTCCAAGTGGGAGGTCGAGAGAGCCCTTGAGATCCTGAACGCCCAGAAGGATATCCTTCGTTCCAAGGGCATCCCCTTCAAGGAGGACATTTCCGTCGGTATCATGATCGAGACCCCGGCTGCTGTCCTCATGGCTGATGAGCTGGCCGAGCTGGTGGACTTCTTCTCCATCGGCACCAACGACCTGACCCAGTACACCTGCGCCATGGACAGACAGAACCAGCACCTGGAGAAGTTCTTCGACGCGCACCATCCGGCAGTCCTGAAGGCCATCCAGATGACCATCGAAGCCGGACACCGTCACAACACATGGGTCGGCATCTGCGGCGAGCTCGGCGCGGATCCTGCCCTGACTGAGACCTTTGTCAAGATGGGCATCGATGAGCTCTCCATGAGCCCGACTTCTATCCTGCAGACACGTAAGATCATCCGCGATATGGATTGATTTTGAGCTTGTAGAGGAAAATGGGAATCAGGGACGGTTCCTTTTCCCACTTTTCGTGAAACGAAAAGTGGGAAAAGGAACCGTCCCTGATTC
>CAMONF010000183.1 GCA_946620335.1 uncultured Clostridia bacterium | reverse complement strand
TTCCCGGATCTGACGGTCAGTGCAGGCGAGGACATCGCCGCCGCTCACGTAGACCTTGGACCACTCCACCGTCTTTCTGACGGCTTCCTCGATGTCCCACACGGGCTGCACGCCCATGACGCGACGGATCTTGCCGCTGTTCAGCGTCAAAAGTCCGGCTTCGTGAGGGCCTCCGTCGGAATGGTTCTCCCAGCGGGCACCATCGCCCCAGGCATCACAGAACATGTCCGCGATCCTTCCGGCCGTCGCCACGTCCCGCTCGTCGGGACCGACGTTGTAGGCCCCCTCCAGGGACTTATCCGCCCAGGTCTTCTCCGCTATGGTCAGATAGGCCGCCAGCGGCTCCAGAACGTGCTGGAAGGGTCTGACCGAAGCCGGGTTCCTGATGATGATGGGTTCTCCCTTGGCAGCCGCCCGGACGCAGTCAGGGATGATCCGGTCCCTGGCGAAGTCGCCGCCGCCAATCACGTTGCCGGCTCTGGCCGTGGACACTGCCGGACCCGTTCCGTTGAAAAATGAACTCCTGTAGCTGTGAGTCACCAAGTCAGAGCAGGATTTGCTGTTGGAATAAGGATCGTAGCCGTCGAGCATGTCATCCTCGACGTAACCCTCCCGCTGTTCGCGGTTGAGATAGACCTTGTCGGTGGTGATGTTCACGACTGTCCGCACGGAGGGCGTCAGCCGGACTGCCTCCAGCAGATTGACCGTGCCCATGACATTGATGTCAAAGGTCTCCCGGGGAATCTCGTAGGAAGTGCGCACGATTGGCTGGGCCGCCAGGTGCAGCACGATTTCAGGCTCTGTCTCCTGAAAGACCTCCATAAGGTGGTCGAAGTCCCTGACATCACCCGTCACGGACCGCATCCGGCCTTCAAGGCCCAGAACATCAAAAAGGGCCGGGTCCGTGGGAGGCTCAAGAGAGTAGCCTGTCAGAACAGCCCCCGCCCCGGTCAGGATCCTGGAAAGCCAGGCGCCCTTGAAGCCGGTATGGCCGGTCAGGAGCACCCGTTTTCCCTTATAGAATGCAAGATCTGTCATTTTTCCCATACCTTCCACGGGGCATTTCCCCCCGCCCATAATTGCTCGAGCTTCTCCTTCTCACGCATGGTATCCATGCACTGCCAGAAGCCGGTGTGTCGGTAGCCGTCCATCTGTCCGAGTCTGGCCGCCTCCATGAGGGGATACTGTTCGAAGACGGTGCTGTCCCCCTCAATCAGGTCAAAGACAGCCGGCTCAACGACCATGAAGCCCGCATTGATCCATCCGCTGTCCTCGATCTTCTTCTCGCGGAAGCTGGCGATGGATCCGTCCTCCCCTATATCCAGGGCGCCGAAACGGCCCTGGGGCTGGACAGTGGTGATGGTGACCATGCGTCCGCCCTTCTTATGGAAGTCGATCAGCTCGGGGATATTGACGTTCGCGACGCCGTCGCCGTAGGTCAGGAGGAATGGCTCATTTCCGATGTACGGCGCCACCCGCTTCACGCGGCCGCCGGTCATGGTGTTGAGGCCTGTGTCCACCAGCGTCACTTCCCAGGGATCCATCCGGTCGGAATGGACCTTCATCTCATTCTTTCCGCCCCGGAAATCAAAGGTAATGTCCGAGTTGTGGAGGAAGTAATTGGCAAAATACTCCTTGATGATCTGCTGCTTGTACCCGCAGCAGATGATGAACTCATTGAAGCCGTAAAATGAATACAGCTTCATGATGTGCCAGAGGATGGGCTTTTCGCCGATCTCAATCATGGGTTTCGGCTTCAGATGGCTCTCCTCACTGATTCTGGTCCCATAGCCGCCGGCCAGGATAACTACCTTCATGTACACTCCAATCCGGCCCCGACCCGGGGCCGATGTTATTACTCATTTAATGACCGGCAGACCAAAAGGCGCCGGCCTGTTTTCAAAAGCTTCAATCCCGGTTCTCGATGGCTCTGCCGATGCTGCCGATCAGGAAGAGACCGAAGATGACGATAAAACCCAGGGAAATGCCGATGATGGTCTTGCCAATCCTCTCGAAACGGGCATCCATCTCCTCGCGGTCAACGGAGGCCTGCATTTCACGGTCAGGCATGATGGTGGGCAGAGCACCGCTCTGGGGCACCATGTTGTCGTCTGAGGCTTCCTCACCGGATGTGCCTTCATTTTCCTCCTCAGAGGCGGGTGCGGCTTCTTCCGCAGGCTCCTCGGGGACTTCGCCCCTCAGAATGGCTGCCGTCTCCTTGGTGACGACGGCAGAACCGACGAAATGGTCTGCGTAGGTGTAATCCCATCTCTCACAGGCCTGGGAGTCCACGACTACCAGCTCGGTAGCCACCTCGCAGTCTTCCGCTTTCACACCCTTGGGGACAGTCAGGATACCGCCGGACACCACCTGGTCCTCAGGAATGACCTGGATTTCCTCGAAGTTGTCGTAGCCATAGTCCAGGACCTTGACATTGTCGGCACCGGAAGTGGCGAAATCAGGCGCCTGCATGGTGCAGACGACCAGGGTGACGCCGTCCCGCAGAGCGCCGTTGGTCAGGGTATAGCCGGCCGCATCGGTGTAGCCCGACTTGCCGCCGATGATGCCCGGATAGTAGTAATCCGGATTGACCAGGAGCAGGTTGTGGCTGGTGACCTCTCTGGCCGCATAGATATTGGAGGCGGAGATGGTGAAGGAAGGCTTGCTGACGACAGCGCAGAAGTCATGGTTGCGGACAGCGGCCGACATAATGAGGGCCATGTCGTGGGCTGTCGTGTAGTGATTCTCATCCGGCATGCCGCAGGCATTATTGAAATGGGTGCCCGTGCAGCCAAGCTCGGCAGCCCTGTCGTTCATCATCTGAAGGAAGGTGTCCATGGAGCCGTTCCCGATGTGCTTGCCCAGCTGAGTTGCCATATCGTTGGCGGACTTGAGCATGGTGCCGTAGATCAGCTCACGGACGGTGAACTCCTCTCCCACGACGGTGTAGAGGTTGGAGCTGCCCGAGACGGCGTAAGCCACACCGGTCTCGTCCATGACCACCGTGTCATCCAAATTACAGTTCTCAAGGGCCAGAAGGGTGGTCAGGACCTTGGTGATGGAAGCCGGATAACGCTTCTCATCCATGGCTTTGCCGTACAGAACGACGCCTGTCTTCGCGTCCATGAGGCAGGCGGCCGTGGAGGCGATCTCCGGATCCTCCGGCCATGCGATCTTCCCGGACTCAGTCGCCTCCGCGACAGCGCCGTCCCCGCTCGCAGCCATAGCCGGCAGCGCAGATCCGGTAACCGTCAGGATGGCCGCCAGGACGGCGGCGGCAGCGGAAAGCTTGATTTTTCCAATACCCCTTATCATAGTGTTGCCCCTTTATTGTTCATTCTCCCAGGCCGCTCTCCACGGCCTTGACCAGATTGTCCAACGCCTCCTGCTCGTCCACGCCGTCGCACACGATCTCGATTGTGTCCCCGCACTTGACGCAGGCACCCAGGACAGAGAGCACGCTCTTGGCATTGGCCGTGGTGTTCTCGAAGGTGAACGTGATCAGGCTCTTGTATTTCATGGCCTCCTTGCAGAAGTTGGCAGCCGGCTTCAGGTGAAGCCCTGTCACATTGTTCACGACTACAGATCTGGTGACCATAGTTCTCTCCTCCATTCAGTCAGTTCACTTCTGTGGGCTGTGCGGAAATCTATAGCATTCCGCACCTACGCCCTGCACAAAACCTTCCCTTTGCTCATACCGGGCAGTTTGCCCCGGACCTGCCTGCGCAGGCACCCGAGTTCCCGGTCAGACCCGGCGCTGTGCCGGCTTTGCCTTCATTTTCATTCTATTTCGATTCTGTCCGGGACCGGCGCTTTACTGCCCTTCTTCATCCCGAGCTTGTTCGATTCTGTCCGGGACCGGCACTTTACTGCCCTTCTTCATCCCGATTTTATTCGGTTCTGTTGAGGCCCAAGGCTTACCCCTGGTTCTCAGCCTGTACCGCCTGGGTGACCTCCGGCAGCTCCTCCTGCACCGGCTGTTCCTCCGGCTTCTCCGTCGCAGTGATGGTGGCCGCGGCGAACACCTCCTCCACCAGCTCGCATTCGTCAGGC
>CAMONF010000182.1 GCA_946620335.1 uncultured Clostridia bacterium | reverse complement strand
GTGCGCGCGGGAGTGGGTCATCGCAAGGCCCGTGAGGCCGAGTATCCGCGGCAGGATGAGGACAAAGGGGATGAAGAAGAGTCCGTTCCGGCAGGCTGAGAGGAGGGATGCCTTGACGCCCTTGCCCATGGCCTGGGTCATCATGTTGGTGATGACGATGAAGGCATTGAGCGGGAAGACCGCTGCCTGGAAGCGGAGGGCGACGCGCCCGATGGCGATGACCTCCGGGTCGTCCCGGAAGAAGCCGATGATGGGACCGGAGAAAATAAAGCAGATCGCGGCGGCCACCAGGAGGAAGAGCGTGCCGATGCGGACACAGAACCAGAAGGCCTCGAGGACCCGTTTGTTCTCCTTGGCCCCGTAGTTGAAGCCGCATACCGGTTGGAAACCCTGCCCGAAGCCGATCAGGGCGGAGATGGCCAGCATCATGCCCCGGCTTACGACCGACATGGCCGCGATGGCCGCTTCGGCCCCCAGGGAAGCCGCGGTGCTGTTGAGCACAATGGTCGTGATGGAGGCAAGTCCCTGGCGGAAGAGGGAGGGCGCGCCTCCGTTTACGATCTGAAGGAAGTAGTGGCGGGTAAAGCGGATATTCTTGGGATGGATGCGGATGTTTGGCCCCCGGTAGCTGCCGACCAGAAGTACGACGAAGCTCACGAGCTGGCTCAGGACTGTGGCCAGGGCCGCGCCGGAAACACCCATTCCCAGGACGAAGATGCACAGCGGATCCAGGACGATGTTCAGCAGGGCGCCGCTGACCAGGCCGGTCATGGCGTAGACCGCGCTGCCCTGGAAGCGGAGCTGGTTGTTGACCACCAGCTGGGACATCATGAAGGGCGCGCCGATGAGAATGATCCGCATATAATGGATGGTATCCTCAAGGATGGCGGGCGTGGCGCCCAGGAGGGATGCCAGGCCCTTCACATTCAAAAGCCCGAGAACTGCGACAGCCAGTCCCATCAGGAAGGCCAGGAAAAAGCCGGTGGCGGCCATCTCGTTGGCCTCCTTGAGCTCGCCGCTGCCCAGCTTTCTGGAAACGTAGGTGCCCGAGCCCTGGCCGCAGAAGAAGCCCAGGGCCTGGATCATGGCCATGAGGGAAAAAACGATGCCCACCGCCGCCGTCGCGTTGGTGGAGATCCTCCCCACGAAGAAGGTGTCGGCTGTATTGTAGATACCGGTGACCAGCATACTGATGATAGTGGGTATGGAAAGGTTCCGGATCAGGGTGGGGATGGGCGTCGTGGTCATGTATATGTGCCGCTGACGCAGGGCATCGGTCATATTGGCGCTGTCTGGCATGAGTGCTCCTTCCGGGGGTGGACGGCAATTCGCCGCAAATTGATTTCTTTTGAAGACATACCTACCTATTATATGGGATTTGGTTTTCATTTGCAAGGACCGCCGGCCGGCGCACAACTTTTTCCCTGGGAAAAGTTGCACTTTTTGCCTGTTTCCTGTAGACTTTATCCCAAGTGAGGTGCTTTATGAAAAATGAATACACCACCGTCCTTGAAGGCGCAGAGCGGGAGATCGTCGAGAAAAAATCCCGCTTCATCGGCGAGGCCTGCCATGTGGACACCATGGAGGAGGCGGAAGCCTTCTGGACACAGATCAGAAAAAATTATTATGATGCCAGGCACCACTGCTTTGCCTGTGTGGTCGGCGAACCGGGCAGTCCCTCCGAGACGCTGCGGTACAGCGACGACGGCGAGCCCCAGGGCACGGCGGGCAAGCCCATGCTGGAGGTCCTGACCGGCGCCGGGCTCCACTATACGGCTGTGGTCGTGACCCGGTACTTCGGCGGAACGCTGCTGGGGACTGGCGGGCTGGTGCGCGCCTACACGAAGGCTGCCCAGGAGGCCCTGGCCGCGGCGGAGTGCATCACCATCGTCCGCGGAAAGCGGCTGGTGTTTTCCTGCACTTATCCCCAGTCGGGCAAGCTTCAGTACATTTTCGCCAGGGAGGACCTGCCCCAGCCGGAGATGGAATACGGGGAGAAGGTCACGGTGTCTCTGCGTCTGCCGACTGAGGCCGTGGCGGGGATCAGGAAAAAGATCGTCGACGTGACGGACGGGCAGGCTGTTTTTATTTCCGAGACTGATGAGGAATACATCGTCTGAAGGGCTGGAGTCTCCGTCGATGCGTGGAAAATGAGAACATAAAAACGCTGCCATGACGGGCATGGCAGCGCTGGGGTCAGAATATCAGGCCTTTTTCGGCTCCGGATAGTCGACGCCGAAGGTCTCCACAGTGACGGACTTCATCACCTGGGGCGCGAGGGGCTTGTCGCGGAAGTTGGTCCGGGTGCCGGCAATCTCATCGAGAACGTCGAAGCCCTCGGTCAGGCAGCCGAAGGCGGCGTAGGCGCCGTCCAGGTGGGGCGCCGGGGCGTGCATGATGAAGAACTGGCTGCCGGCGGAATCCGGATGCATGGCCCTTGCCATGGACAGGACGCCGCGGTCATGGACCAGGGTGTTGTTGAAGCCGTTCTGGCGGAACTCGCCCGGGATCTGGTAGCCGGGGCCGCCGGTGCCGGTGCCGTTCGGGCAGCCGCCCTGGATCATAAAGCCGGCGATGACCCGGTGGAAGGTGAGGCCGTTGTAGAAGCCCTTCTTCACAAGGCTGATGAAGTTGTTCACAGTGTTGGGGGCGATTTCAGGGAAGAGCTCGGCCTTCATGACGCCGCCGTTCTCCATTTCGATTGTCACGATTGGGTTGGACATGGTATCTCCTTTCCTACCTCTGCCGCCGGGTCCGGCGGGCAGATTTCTTCCGGCTGCTTATTGACCGGCCGGATACAAACCATTATAATCGTGAAGGCGCTTTTGCGCAAGCCGGGGAATGGGCCTGCGCCGCCTTAAGGAGGATGAGACATGGTATATGAGACCTTCAGCCCGGAGGAGACCTTTGAACTGGGCCGCAAAATCGGCCGGCAGGCCTCGCCCGGGGACGTATATGCCCTGACAGGGGACCTCGGCGTCGGCAAGACGGTCTTCACCAAGGGCCTGGCCGAGGGGCTGGGCATCGCGGAGCCGGTGACGAGTCCGACCTTCACCATCGTACAGAGCTACGAAGGGGGAAGGCTCCCCTTCCACCATTTCGACGTCTACCGGATCGAGGACATCGACGAGATGGATGAAATCGGCTACGAGGACTGCTTCTACGGCGACGGCGTGACCTTGGTGGAATGGGCCGATGTGATCGCCGAACTTCTTCCAGAGAATACAATTCGTATTACAATAGAAAAAATGCCCGACAAGGGCTTTGACTACCGACGCATTACGGTAGGCTAAGGAGCGCATATGAAAATACTGGCTATCGATACCTCCGGCCTCACCGCCAGCGTGGCCTGTCTGGAAAATGACAGCATACTGGCGGAATACACCGTGAACTACAAAAAGACCCACTCCCAGACCATCCTGCCCATGCTGGACGAGATCGCCCGCATGATCGAGCTGGACAAGTCCACGGTGGACGCCATCGCCGTTGCCGCCGGCCCCGGATCCTTCACAGGCCTCCGCATCGGCTCGGCCACGGCCAAGGGACTGGGCCTCGCCCTGAAGAAGCCCATCATCGAGGTGCCGACTCTGGCGGCCATGGCCTATCAGCTCTATGGCGCCAAGGGACTCATTTGCCCCATCATGGATGCCCGCCGGCAGCAGGTCTATAACGGCATCTACCGCTTCGAGGGAGATACACTGGTGACCATCAGGGACCAGCGGCCCATCGCGGCGGCGGACCTGGCGGAGGAAATCAACGGGATGGATGCCTCTCTCACGGAGAATGGCGTCATTTTCCTCGGGGATGGCCTCGGACCCTGCGGCTGTTTTCTCAAGGAACACGTGAAGGTGCCTGTCAGCATTGCGCCGCCCCATGCCTGCCGGCAGCGGGCCGCGGCTGTGGCAGCGCTGGGCGCCGTATATTATAAGGAAGGGAAAGCCATCCCCGCGGCGGACCATACGCCCATCTACCTGAGAAAATCCCAGGCGGAGCAGGAGCGGGAGAGGGCGGAGCAGAGCAATGGTCGTTCGTGACATGGTCTTCGACGACATTTCCTTTGTCGCCGACATTGAGAAAGCCTGCTCTCTGACCCCATGGGACGCCACAGGCCTGCTGACGTACATGCTGCGGGACGACACCATCTTCCTGGTGGCGGACGACGACCCGCCTGCCCCGGACGTGGACCCGGCGGACTATGAGCCGGACATCCTCGGCTATGTGGGCCTGCTCATGGTGCCCTACGAGAGCGATATATTGAACATCACCGTCCGGGAGGACGCGCGGCGCCGCGGTGTCGCGACAGCGCTCCTTGAAGAAATCATCCGCAGGGCGCCGGAGCACGGCGTCACGGTGATCCATCTGGAGGTGCGCGAGAGCGGCCTGCCTGCCCGGAAGCTCTACGAGAAGATGGGATTTTCGGTGGACGGAATCAGAAAGAATTATTACACTGGCCCCAGGGAGGACGCGGTCCTCATGACGCTGGACCTGACCAAAGCAAAGGAAAACGAGAATGGTTGATATTTGTCTCCTGGGCACCGGCGGCATGATGCCCCTGCCCAAGCGGTGGGTGACCTCCCTCATGGTCCGCTACAACGGGTCGGGGCTCCTCATCGACTGCGGGGAGGGGACCCAGATTGCCCTGCGCGAGAAAGGGTGGTCCTTCAAGCCGGTGGACACCATCCTGCTGACCCACTTCCACGCCGACCACATAGCCGGCCTGCCGGGCTTTCTGCTCACCATGGGAAATGCAGACCGCACCGACCCCGTCACCATCGTAGGCCCCAAGGGCACGGCGCGGATCATGCAGGGTGTCAGGACCCTGGCCCCGGAACTCCCCTTCGAGACCCGGGTCATCGAGATCGGCGGCCAGGAGGAGACCTTTAATATAAAGGGCATGACGATCACAGCCTTCCGGGTCAACCACAACATCACCTGCTACGGCTACGAGATCGCCATCTCAAGGGGCGGCCGTTTTGACGTGGAGAAGGCCAAGGCCAACGACATCCCGCTGAAGCTCTGGAGTCCCCTCCAGAAGGGACAGACCATCGAGTACGAAGGCCGGGTCCTGACGCCGGACATGGTCCTGGGCAGCGCCCGCAAGGGACTCAAGATCGTCTACACCACCGACACCCGGCCGACCGCTTCCATCGCCCGCCATGCGGAAAATGCAGACCTTTTCATCTGCGAGGGCATGTACGGGGAACCCGGGAGCGACGCCAAGGCCAGGGACCACAAGCACATGACCATGCAGGAGGCTGCCGCCATTGCGGCCAAAGCCAGGCCGGAGAGAATGTGGCTCACCCACTACAGCCCCTCCCTGGTGCGGCCGGAGCTGTTCATGGATTCTGTCCGGGCCATCTTCCCGGACGCGGTCGCTGCCCGGGACGGGCAGGACATCACACTGACATTTTCGGATGAGGAGTGACATGAAGGACAATATTGACATACTGGCAATCGAGAGCTCCTGCGACGAGACAGCCGCCGCCGTCGTGCGGAACGGGCGGGAAGTGCTCTCCAACGTCATCTATTCGCAGATCGATATGCACACCGTATACGGGGGCGTCGTGCCCGAGCTGGCCAGCCGCGCCCACATCGAGAAAATAAACCCCGTGATCGAGAAGGCCCTTTC
>CAMONF010000181.1 GCA_946620335.1 uncultured Clostridia bacterium | reverse complement strand
CGATGATATTTTCGCCAAGAATACCGACAAGGCTGACCTGATGAAGGTCAAGACCGTGAACCTGGGGAGCATGTTCGAGCTGGATTACGATATCGTTCTCAAGGACGCCGCCCTGGAGAAGCAGATGATCGACGATATCCGGGTCCGCAACGGCAACCTGACGGTGGTCTCCGCCAGGCATGCGGACAGCCTGCAGGAGCTGTGAGAAAATGGGAATCAGGGGGGGTTCCTGCTCCCACTTTTCGTATTCGAAAAGTGGGAAAAGGAACCGTCCCTGATTCCCAGTTTTATTTTACCCGCTTATCCTGTATAATGCAGGCACCAAAGTATAGTACAGGGAGGAATCAGGCAGTGCCTACAACGCAGAGACTTCAGAAGATCCTCGACTCGTGCCGGATGGACGGCCTTCGGCAGTATTGGGAGGGCCACCGGGAGGAGGCGGGGCTTGATTTCCCGACCTATATGGACTGGATCCTCCGGGAGCGGCAGATGAGCCGCCGGGAGGTCCTGCGCCGGGCGGATATACCCGAAAAATACGGTTACCGGATCCTGGACGGGACCCGCCGGACCACGGACCGGGACCGGCTCCTCAAAATCTTTTTCGCCGCCCATATGAGCCCGGAGGAGGTGCAGAGGGCCCTGGCCCTTTATGGCATGCCGGCTCTTTACCCGAGAAATCCCCGGGACAATGTCTTCTACCTGGCCTTCCGGAACAGGCTCTGGTCCGTCGACAAGGTCGACGAGTGGCTCCGCTATTACCACTTGAAGCCGCTGGCCATCGGGCTGGAGGAAGCCTGATCCGACGGCCGTGTGAGCCCCGAGGAGCGGATGACTTCCTGGGTAAAATCCCCCAAGGGCATGACCGTGAGCCGCTCGAAGAAGCGGTCGGCGCTCTCCGGCATCCGGCAGACGGGAATCGACAAGGGGTGGATCTTCTCCTCGATGCCGGGAATGTCCCAGAGGGTGAGCCGGCGGCGGAAGGCCTGGAGCTTTGCCTGGGAGAATCCGTCCGTGAGGAGGGGCAGGAAAATGAAGTCCGCCCTCATGAGGAGCGTCTGCAGCGCCCCCGCCCCGCTTCCGGCATCCACCACCAGGTACTCGTACCCGCCGTCCTCCTCGATTCCCGAGAAAAAGTCATCCCATTCTTCCCGGGCGACCGTATAGAGCTCTTCCGGGCAGGGCGTCGGCATAAGGACCTCAAGAGGCCCGAGGGATACGGCTGCCCCTGCCATCCCGGAAATGAAGTCCTTCTCCTTTTGCCGGCGCCGGTAAATCATATCCGCGAGGGTCTCGGAAGCCTCCGCGTGGAGGAGGATGGAGAGACTGGCGTCCTCCTCCATGCTCAGGCAGAGGGTCGGATGGTCCCGGGAGAGGAGCTGGCCGAGGGTCAGGGCGAAGGTGGTCTTGAAGCAACGGCTGATGGGCGAGTATACCACCACGATCCTGGCCGGCGGCTTGAGCGAGGGTACGTCTTCGCCGGAGGGAGGACCGGGACAGGCCGCGAGGGCCGCCTGGAGAATGGCCGGCGCAGACTGGTACTTGCAGATCCTGCCGGCCGAAGGGGTACCTTTGTCCGTGAGCAGGACCGTGCTGCCGGTATGGAGCCGGCTCCCCTCCTCCGTTAGCAATGATTCGTGGATCAGCAGGATATCGATGGTGGCCTTGCGCGCGAAGGCGGAGAGGGCTTCCGTGGTGGTAAATACCCGAAGCTCACAGGGCAGGGCCCGGTGGCGGCTGAAATAGTCCGTGAAACGGCCGGCGAACTCCTTCTCGGGATCGCACAGGGCCAGCAGCTTTTTCTTCATATGGCCTCCTTTCCGATGAGTGGAACCGATGTGAGTGCGGCTATGAATAAAAACGGCATGAATACGCCAACAGGTGGAACCGACGCGATTGCGCCGGATTTTTTATTTGTGCAGTGGAACGTGGCATAAAGGTGCAACTGCTGTCATTCCGAAGCCAGACCCCAAGTAAGCTTCCCTGATTCGTGACAGGAGTGCAAAACTCAGGCCCGCCTGGAGAGGCAGCTGAGAAATATGTAGATGACGGTGCCTGCAAAGACCGGCACAGCGAAAGGCAGTCGGGCCTCCCGGTCGGCTCTTCCGGGGTAGGGAGCAAGGCGACCTTGGGAGAGAGCTTCGCGGACATAGGCCCCAAAGCGGCCGAGGCGGGAGCCGAAGCTTTTGGCGAGGAACATGCGGACGAGGGCAATCACACTGCCGGAAATAACCGACCAGAGGAAGAGACGGGCGATGCCCGGGTACCCAGTCACCGCGCCGAGGGCCATGAGGAGCTTGATGTCTCCCGCCCCCATCATCCGGAGGACAAAGAGGGGCCAAAGCACGAGGAAGGGGAGGCAGATGCCGGCAAGACAGGCGGGCAGGGAAACCGTTCCCCAGCCCAGGGCAGCGGCCAGCAGACCGGCGGTGAGACCGGAGAAGGTGAGCAGGTTGGGAATTTTGCCCCTCCGGATGTCGAAGGCGAGGGCGGTCAGAGCCAGGACCGACATGACCAGGACAGTCCACAGGAAGGCAGCCTGGCTCTTATCGCCGGCCGGCTCAAAGGCCGGCACCACTGCGGCCGGGGAAAGGGAGAGTGTGTTCATTTTAACTGGAAGGAACAGAATGGTCAGCTTGGACATCAGGCACCTCCGTTCGTCAGCCGCAGCCGGCGGCCTCTCTTGAATACTAAGTATAGTGGATAAGTCAAAAAATACTCAATATCGGAATAAGTGACGAAATCACAGCTGGATTTTTCGTACATATGTTTGAAAATGAAAAACAGGCATCCGCCCCATTCACGCCCCGCGGCTGTGAAAGGAGGCAAGGCCTTCCGGAGAGTCCGGCCTGCCTGCGCCCTGAACGGCTGCCATGAGGCGGGGAAGAAGGGGATACCTGTCTCAGGAAAAGTGAAGACCGGCCCTTTTTGCGGTCAGCGCAAGGTCACTTTGCCCGCAAGGCGCATACCCTTGGCAAGCTCTGAGGCATACCCCTCCGGCAGCCCGGCCAGCCGGGCAAGCTCCCGGCAGCCCACACCGCACGCTGCCATGTCGGCAGCGTAGCGGATGCCGAAGAGGTTGACGTCCCGCACGCGGTCATTCCTGGCCGCGCTTCGGAAGGCATTTCCCAGAAGGTCCGCCAGCTCTTCCGCGCCCATGACACATCCCTCCCTTCCTCATAAGATCTACGCGGAGGCCAGGCCTCCGCGGCCACCAGTATAAGGCGCCGGAACGAAAAAAATTCGCCCTGTCAGGGCGAATTTTTAATGTGCGCGGGACTATTTATTCAAGGACTGTGACGCCGGGCGTATCGTAAATCATCTCGCTGAGCCCGGGTGTGATATAAATCTTCCCATTTTCATCGATAAAGAGAGCCTCGAAATCGTAGACGCCGCTCTGCCAGAACCGGAAGGCTTCGTCCAGCCCCATGATAAAGAGGGAAGTGGAGAGCCCATCGGCCAGGGCGCCGTCCTCGCAGACGATGGTGACGGAGGTCAGGCCGCTCTCAGCCGACTCCCCCGTCCGCGGGTCGATGATGTGGTGGTAGGTCCTGCCGGTCTCCTTGTCGGTAAAGTACCGCTCATAGGAGCCGGAGGTGATGACGGCCAGGTCGGTGATGTGGAGCTTGGCCACCGTCTCGCCGCGGGCGCTGACCGGGTCCTGGATGCCGATCCGCCAGGCCGAGCCGTCGGGCTTGGTGCCCAGGCACTGAATATTGCCGCCAAGGGAAACCATGGCGCTCGTCACGCCGTGCTCTCGGAAAATCTCCATGATCCTGGCGGAGGTGTAGCCCTTGGCGATGGCGCCCAGATCGATGGCCTGGCCCTCGCCGAGGGTGAGGGTGTGTTCATTTTCGGAAAATGAAAGCCTGTCTGAGCCCACCCGCTTAAGGGCCTCGGCCAGCTCGTCCGCCGGCGGGACCCGGAATTCCTGAGTGGTGAAACCCCAGAGATCCATGATGGGGTAGATCGTGATGTCGAAAAGACCGTCGGTCGCCTCGTAGAGGGCGAGGGAATCGCGGACCAGCGTCTCGGTGTCCTCCGACATGACGACGGACCCGTCCCTGTTGGCGCGGGAAATGTCGCTGCCGGGCAGGCCGACGCTG
>CAMONF010000180.1 GCA_946620335.1 uncultured Clostridia bacterium | reverse complement strand
GGAAAATGGGAATCAGGGACGGTTCCTTTTCCCACTTTTCATAAAATGAAAAGTGGGAAAAGGAACCGTCCCTGATTCCCATTTTCTCACTTTCCGTCCTGCGAAAAGTAGGAAAAGGAACCGTCCCTGATTCCCAGTTTCTCCCCCTGAACCCTTTTCGTTATTGCTTTTATTTGTCCAAAAAGGTACTATGTTCTCAGACCGGCCTGTCCTGCTGAGCGTACCGCCTGAGTGACCGCCAGGCCGCGATGGTCAGTAGCAGGATAAAGAAAAGAACGGCATAATAGAGCAGCTCACTCCCTATGCTGAGGCAAAAGTCGTAGGAGCCATGGAGCAGGATCGGAATGAGAAGGCCGTGGCGCTTATGGCGCGCGGCGGCAGCCAGGTCTCCGTCCAGCTCAGCCGTCTTGGCCAGCCCCATGTGGTAGCCCATAAAGATACCGCAGATGGTGTGGACCGGAATCAGCCGGCTCAGGGCGATCTCCGTGCCGTAATCGCTCAGATAGAGGATGTTCTCGGCGGCTGCGAAGCCCAGGGCCGAGGTGGTATAGTAGATGACCGCGTCAAAGCGGAAATTGAAGGCAGGATTCTTCCAGACCGACAGCGTGGCCAGGGCCCGCTTGGAGGACTCCTCCGCGACGGCGACCACGAAGAACATTTCCAGGAAATAGTAAAGGACCGAGTAGTCCGTCATGTCCGCGTTGTACAGGAGGCTCTCCGGGACAATGAAGAGCACGATATACTCCCCGATAATCTCCCAGAGGACAGCCGGTATGACCGAGAGCATGCCGAAGATAAAGGTCTTTGCGATGAGCCCCACCGGCTCCCGCTCGATCTTATCCAGCCGGTACATATAAATGATGAGCAAGATGGGCGGCACCAGCCCCCAGGCAAGAACGGATGACGACATAATTTCCCCCTTCCGGTGTTCCTGAAAAATGAACACCCGCGAACATTCCGCGGCTACGCATCTCCGCCGCCGCGCTCTGACTTCATTTTAGCACAGATATCATCAGGAGAGAACCACTATGACACCAGGAAAAAGACCTCCCCACGGACCCTCCAGCCGCTTCACCTTCGTCGCCGTCTCCTACGACGGCGGCAATCCCATCCCCGCCTTCGAGCAGACGGAATACTTCTGGGGCTACTACTTCTCAGGCGACCATGAGATGCGCAAGAAAGAGCTGCTCTCGGTCGGCAAGCTCCGCACCTCGGAGCTCACAGCCAGGATGGCTGATTCCATGTTCGATGTCATCATTTCCGCCAACTTCGGCGGGCGGGCCATGGCCGACCTCAAGAAGGCCGGCAAACGTCTCTACACCTTCTCCGGCGGCACCGACGCCGCCGTCAAAGCCTATCTCAGCAAGGAGCTGACGGAGGTCTGAGGGCCTCCGCCGTAAATAACTATGAACCAGCGAAACCAGCAACACAAATCCAGGAGACATACGCTTCGTTCAGCAGCGGCCCTCCTCCTGACCTTCATCTTAGCCCTCTCCTGCCTGACCGGCTGCGCCGCAGCCGCTGAAAGCCGCGCCTCAAAGGGGGACGCGGATTCAGAGAACGCCTTCGACCTGCGGGGAGTGGCCATTCTGGGCGACCTCCTGGGTCTCGAGACCAAGACCGCAGCGGAGACACCTGCCCTCGCGCCGGGTGAATCCTCCGGCATCAAGATCGGCGTCTCCCTCTGGGCGAACGACGATCCGCTCTCCCAAAAGACGATCGAGACCATCGACCGGGCTGCCGCCCTCCTGGGCGTGGAAGTAGCGTACGCTTTCTGCGGCTACGATTCCCGGCGGATCCGCCACTCGGTGACCAACCTCATAGACCAGGGCTGCCAGGGAATCCTCCTGGCAAACCGCACCGACAGCGACATCGCGGCTGCCATCCGGGTCTGCAATGAAAAAGGCGTCTACCTGGCCCAGCTCACCCACAAGATCGACGAAGACCTCCACCCGGACACCTACGCGCTGGCCCAGGAATCGCCTTACTATGTCGGCGCTGTCCACGGCGAAGAGATCACGGCGAGTTATCGGATTGTGAACGCCCTCCTCGAGGCGGGCGACCGGAATATCGGCTATATCACCTGGTCCGAATCGGACACGACCCAGGTCCTGAGGAACATCGGCTACCACATGGCGACCGAGTCCTTCAGAGGCTACAACAAGGGCGCTAAAATCAACCTGGCTGAGCCCGTGGAGGCCGCCACCGCCGAGGAAGGCTACCGCGTCTGCAAACAGATGCTCGAGGAAGATCCCGACCTGGAAGCGATTCTCGTCTCCGGCGGCGGGGGGGACGTCCTGGACGGCGTCCTGGCCGCCCTCAGCGAGCTCGGCCTCATCGGCGTCATCGACGTGGCCGCCTTCGACGCCACCGACAGCATGCAGCCGCTCCTCACCAGCGGCGCCGTCTTCGCCGCCGCCTCCGGCACCTACTGCCAGGGCCTCTACGGCTTCCTCATGCTGCGCCGCGCCATCCTGGAAAATGAACCCAAGCCCGCCGACCAGGCCGGCTTCGACCTGACCTTCGTGGACCTCTACATGTACACCTCCACCAACGGCCGCAACTACGACGACAGCTTCGTCCTGGACGTCCCCTACACCGACGCCGAGCTCCTGGACCTGGCCGACCTCTCCATCGCTGACCTCTCCAAGACCTGCCCGACCCTCTCCCTGACCGACGTCCTCTCGCGCCACGCCGCCGAGACCTTCGCCTTCCCCTCCCTCCACACCCTCCTCCCCTCCGACGCCGAAGAACCCCCGTCCGAGGAAGAACAGGCCGAGGAAGCGGAAGCCGAAGCCGAAGAAGAAGCCGCTGAAGCTGCCGAATCCGTTGTCTCCGACGACACCCTCACTGAAACCGTCCTGGACCAGGTCGAGGACACCGACACCCCCACAACCTGACCCCACAGCCCGTCTTCCCAGACGGGCTTTTTTTACGGCCTTGCAGGGCGGGGATTGCGGGCCTTCCCAGGCTCCCGGATGTCTCCTCTCTTCGGGACGCTCCCGCTCGCTCGGACTGGCAACGGTACCCGTGGCCCCAATGGGCGGGTCCTCCGGAACCTGCCCCCTGGGCCACTTAAGAAGCCTGGCCCCTGCGGGCCAGCCTTCAAGTACCGGCCGTCCTCGGACGCCCTCAGAGAGGAGACATCCGGGACCCTGGTCGCCCCGCAATACCTGCCCTGCTCGCCTCCCTTCACCACCAGTTTCTGAAATATTCCCTCAGAAAACATCTGCCAACCACAGCCTCAAGGCAGGTCCGACTCCACCTGATAAGTCACCCAAGGATCTCCTCTCTGATTTCCCCCCGATGACACCTGCGGGACTGGCCGCGGTACCCGTGGGCAGTGGGGCGGTTCCGTCTCTTGCACTGGTAAGTCG
>CAMONF010000179.1 GCA_946620335.1 uncultured Clostridia bacterium | reverse complement strand
CATTTTCATGTAATCGTCATAGGTCCGCAGTTCTGCCATGTTGATCTCCTTTCTTCCCAGGCTTCGCTCGTCTCACTATACTATCTCCGCACATATGGTAATGAAAGCTCCTCCGCGGCACGCCCGGAAATCCTACGTTCCCAGCCAAAAGCCAGACGCATACCTGCGCCTGCATCAGCCCCTGCCGATCAGATTTACTGTCAAAAGCTCGACTGTGCCGCTGCCTCTGTAGGTCAGATAGAGCTCACGGTCAGTGACAGTGAAATACGCGGATGCCTGGTTGCATTTCCAATATGCAGATGCCTTAACTGGAATGACCGCCGCAGGTCCGCCCTCCAGGGATGTGCGGACCTCAAATATTCCTTCGCCATCGCCCCGGTAAACCAGCCCTACGACCTTCGTCTCGACCAGCCTGATATACTTGTACCCGATCAGAGTGCCTTCCTTGATATTTGTGATGAACCTCTCTCCCCTTTCGCAGGTCATGTAAGGGAAGTCGATCTGCGCATTGGTCCTGCCCAGGGAGGACAGGGCGCCCATATGGCCGTTGGTCAGGTTGCAGCAATAGACGGCCGGATAGGAGGCACTCCCGGAAAGAGGCCACGGATTCATGCCGCTGGTGGTGATGGTGACCTGGGGGATAGAGCCATCGGGCAGTATGGTCACCCGTTCAGCGCAGCCCTGGCGATTGTACTGATTCGTGGAGGTATGGCGGTGGTAGAAAATATACCACTGCCCTTCCACGCAGACCAGCCCGCCGTGGTTGTTGCCCACGCTCATGAGCTTGTCGGCTTCCGCGCGCCCCTTATACCCGACGTCCCCGTTGCTCACGATCACGCCGCCGAAACGGAAGCCCTCCATGGGCTTTTCGCTCACAGCATAGCAGAGCTGGTGGGTATTGACCGAGGAGTAGATCAGATAATAAAGGTTTCCGATCTTGCGCACTGAGGGCGCTTCAAAGTATTCATTTCCCTCGAAGGTGGTGCCTTTGCCATAGTTAAGGCTGGGCAGGACTACAGTCGGTCCCTCACAGACAGTCAGCATATCGTCCATGAGCCTCACGACGCTTCCTCCCCGGAGATCCTGGTCCTTATATCTGGGGATATTGATCATGCAGGGGGCGAAGCCGAAATAGAGATAATTCCCCTCCTCCGTGCAGATGACCGAAGGGTCGTAGGGCTGATTTTCTGTCATGAGCCGCCCGTCCGGATAATGGACGCGGCCGTAGAAAGTATACTGTCCCGCCGGCTCATCGCAGACAGCCACACAGACGGCGTCCATGAACTTGACGCAGTAATAGAGGTAATAACGTCCGTCCGGACCCTGCACCACGTCAGGCGCATACAAGGGAGCCAAAGAAGTATTGAAGGGATCCTGGTCCTTCCGGAAAATAACACCATCGCACCGCCAGTCGGAAAGATCGCTGACCGGGGCGGACCAGGAGGTATAGTCCAGCTCACAGAATTCATTTCCGTTTTCCAGGTCATGGCTTCCGAAGACGTACAGACGGTCCCCGAACACATGCGGCTCTCCGTCCGGAATATGTTCGTATAGCGGCAGATAGGGATTCAGGCATTGTGTCTTCACTTTTTCTCTCCTCCTATAAATGAAAGCCGCGCCGGGCGGGTAACAGAACTACTTCCATGTTAGTGGATTGGGACGGATATTGCAAGAAAAAGCCCTTCATCTTCTCTCCCGCCGCGGAATTTGCCTATTCTTCTTCGCCATAAATCATAGTATACTGTTAATTGTTCACCACTCAAAATGATCTGCCTGGCGAACATTTTTAACGGGCTTTATATGACAGCCATCATACTCATAGCACCGGGAGGTAACTATGGATTTATTTATCACAGACCAAAAAGGCGCCTCGATCGACACCCATATGGTGGGCCTCTTCTTCGAGGACATCAACTTCGCCGCCGACGGCGGCCTCTACGCCGAGATGATCGAGAACCGGTCCTTCGAGGCCAAAGAGTCCTTCGGCAATCCGGACCGTTTTTACATGACCGACGACCCCGGCTACGCCTGGAAGGCATTTTCGCCCACCGCCGGTCAGGAGCCGAGGCTCCTCTTTGTCACGGGTATGCCCCTCTCTGAGGCCAACCCCCGCTACCTGCATCTGACCACCTATGCGCCGGGCCAGGGCTTCAGCAACCAGGCTTACGACGGGCTCTACCTCAAAAAAGGCATGACTTATCATGTCTCCTTCTACGCCAGGTGCGTGAATTTCGAGGGCTGTTTCACCGTCCGCGCCCTTGCGGGAAATGAAACCATCGCAGAGGCCTCCGCCCCCGCCATCCCCATCATCCCCAACCTGCCCTTCGTCGACACTTCCATGCCGGTTCCTGAAGGAATTGACGCGTCCATCGCAGATGCCTTCAAGGCCATCCGGTCCATGGACAAGACCGGGCGTGTCCAGTGCCACGAGTGGGTCCGCTACGAGATGGACCTCACCGCCGCTGCCGATGCCCGCGGCGCCCTCTTTGTAATCACACTTGATCAGCCGGGGACCGTGGACTTTGATCTCATTTCCATGATTCCGGAGGACGCGGTGGACGGCGTCTTCAGAAAGGACCTTTTTGAAGCCCTTAAGGCCTTGAAGCCTGGCTTCATCCGCTTCCCCGGCGGCTGCATCGTGGAGGGCATCAGCCTGGCCAACCGCTATCGTTGGAAAAATCCCGTCGGGCCGCTGAAGGACCGCCGTTATAACCAGAACCTCTGGGCCTTCGACGACGAGCGGAGCCATGGCTGGGATTCCCAGCGGAAAGACCCCCAT
>CAMONF010000178.1 GCA_946620335.1 uncultured Clostridia bacterium | reverse complement strand
TTCTGACACCAAAAAATGCGGAAGAATCCTTTATTTTTAAGGTTCTTCCGCATTCTTGCTGTTAAAGATGGGATTATACGGTTTTGGGGCTGTGCAGGGCAAGAGGCAGGGCTCGAAAGGTTCAGATAATTGTCCAAAATTGGGAGGTATCCGGAGAATGTTTTGCGAATAGCGGGGGATACTTATAGATTTGTAATATTACAGACCGGTGAAGCGGAATCAGACAAAAAATAGTAATTCAAACTATTTAAATCAGTCAAATGTGGCCAAATGTGTTCGTAGGCACTATAATACTATTATTATGGGTAATTCTGTGTGGAAAATGTCAACATATCTGGTTTAGGAGGTGACAGTCTATGTTTGGCTTCATGAAGAAAAATAAGGACCTGGAGGCACTCATCCTTGAATTGGATATGGACGCTTCCAACAATTACAAGGACAACGCCCAGGACGACTTCCGCCGCCTGACTGCCAGATTTGACGAACTGAAGGCTGCCGGGAAGCTGAACGCTAAGCAGCTGGCCCATTACGGGGATATCATCAATGGCTATGCTGAGATGATGAAGAATTATACCCATGCGGATCAGGGGCGAAAAGATATCGGGACCTGGGGCTGAGAAAAGCCCATGCCGCGAAGACTCTGTCACAAAAACTGCAGTTTCTATGAGCGGCAGAAAGTGCCAGCCGCTGCCCCACCTGCCGCCTGACTGACTTTGGCCATCCGCCAAGAAGGAGACGATATCCCATGAAAGCCATCAACCTCTACCTCCTCTGCCAGGTCCAGCCCCCCGACACCTTCGCCGACTACGCCCGGATCCTGACCCGGGAGAAGACCCTGAAGGGCGTCCGCGAGAACGAGCAGGGCTCCCTCCACGCCCTGGTGGCGGATCTCAGAAAGGCCCGCCTGCCCTACGAGGCCTTCGACGGATTCTTTTTCTCCTTCAACATCGACCACATCGGCAAGGAATTCGATCTCCTGAAAATAAAAGCCGACCGGAGCCGGATCGTCAACATCGAGCTGAAGAGCGAGATGACGGGGGAGGCCCGGATCCGGCACCAGCTCATCCAGAATCGCTACTACCTGGGCCACATCACCAAAAACGTGGAATCCTTCACTTACGTCTCCTCAGACCGGAAGATTTTTCGGCTGAATGAAGCGGATGAACTCACGGAGAGCTCGATGGCAGAGCTCCGGGAGGTATTGACGGACACGGAAGGGTGGCTCGGCGAGAACATTGAAGACCTTTTCGCAGCCGAGGACTACCTGATTTCCCCGATTGCGACGCCGCAGAAGTTCGTGGAGGGGATGTATTTCCTGACCCAGCAGCAGGAGACCTACAAGAACCAGATCCTGAAGCTGATCGCCGAGCGGGACGACCGGCCCCTCTTCCTGGGCTTGAAGGGCTCTCCGGGCACCGGCAAGACCCTCATGATATACGACATGGCCAGGGAATTGGCAGCGAGGAACCGGGTGATCATCGTCCACTGCGGCCAGCTGACGGAAGCCCACCTCTGGCTCAAGGAGCGGGGCTGGGATATTTTCCCGGTCAACCGGGTCGGCAAGGAGGAGCTGGAGGCGGCGGATTTGGTCTTCGTGGACGAGAGCCAGCGGCTCCGGCAGGACCAGTTCGCGCTGATCCGCGATACGGTCGAGTATGCGGAGGGTGTCTGCCTCTTCGCCTACGACCCGCGGCAGGTCCTGCTGTACTCAGAGCTGGAGCGGAATATTTCCGGCCAGATCGACGAGCTGACCGAGATCACCTACCGCCTGTCTGAGAAAATCCGGGCCAACAAGGAGCTGGCCTCCTTCCTCCGTGTCCTTCTGGAGTCGCGCACAGGCCCGGACGATTATTCATATCGGAACATAGACGTGGTCTACGCGGCGACACCTGAGGAGGGGAATATTGTCAAGAAGGCTTTCATTTCCCGGGGGTATCGGTTCATCAACTTCACCTCGGAGGGACGCGGAACCACATCCTTCGACCGCTACGGCGGGGAAATGAACACACACAAGGCCATCGGCCAGGAGTTCTCTGACGTCGTGATGATCCTGGACGACACCTTCTACTATGACGGGGAGGGCATCCTCAAGGCCAGGGCTCATCCGAATCCGGATTATATCTACGAGCAGCTCCTCTACCAGGGCGTGACCCGGACCAGGGAGAAGCTCTGCCTCATTGTGGTGGACAATTTCGAGCTTTTCAGCCACGTCACGGGGCTCATCCGGGACAGGTATTTCTGAGGTATTTGCAGCTGTGTTGACAGAGGAAAGGCTTTTATAGTAGAGTTGATATTCGAACAGACTGTGCAAAGGTACCGCGAAAGGACAACGGCCAGGCACCAACAAGGAGGAATACCCTGTAAAATGAAAGAACTCTTGGAACTCTATGTCATCTTCATGCGGATCGGCGCCGTGAACTTCGGCGGCGGTTACGCCATGCTCCCTCTGCTGGAGCGGGACCTGGCCGAAAACAGAGGCTGGGTCACCACCGATGAGCTGCGGGACTACTTCGCCATCGGCCAGTGCACGCCCGGCATCATCGCCCTGAACGTTTCGACCTTCATCGGCAACAAGCGGAAGGGCCCCATCGGCGGTATCGTGGCCTCCCTGGGCTTCCTCGCCGTCCCCATCGTCATTATTCTTCTCATTGCGGCCTTCCTGACCAACTTCGCTGAGCTGGCCGTGGTCAGAAATGCCTTCGCCGGCATCCGCGTCTGCGTCGTGGTCCTGATCATCCGGGCCGTGGAGAAGCTGTGGAAGTCCTCCGTGGTGGATGTGGTGACGCTGATTCTCTATCTCGTCGTTTTTGCCCTTGTGGTATTTTCTGCCTACCTTCCCATCAAGATCACGACGGCTGTCTTCGTCATTGCGGCCGGCGTCTTCGGTGTATTTTTCGGAAAGGCAGGTGAGAAGAAATGATTTATCTGAGACTTTTCTGGGAATTCTTCAAGACCGGCCTCTTCGCCATCGGCGGCGGTCTGGCCACCCTGCCCTTCCTCGCGGAAATGGCCGATACGACAGGCTG
>CAMONF010000177.1 GCA_946620335.1 uncultured Clostridia bacterium | reverse complement strand
GCCCTTGACCGGAACGATTCTGTTCATCTCTTCCGCCAGCTTGACATATCCTTCATGTGTCGTGATATTGAACATGGAGTGGAAGAACTTGTCTGCCTGCTCCTTGACTGCTGCTACGCACTCAGGATTGCTGTATCCAATGTTCAGAACGCCTACGCCGCCGATCCAGTCGAGGAAGATGTTTCCGTCGACATCCTGGAACATTGCGCCTTCACCTCTCTCGATGACTGCTTTGTAAGCTGTTCCGATTCCGTTTGGAACTGCTTCTGCTCTTCTGTCCAGAATAGCCTTGGCCTTAGGACCTGGCAGCGGTGTGACAATTTTTGGTAATGCTTCTCTTAACATTTCTTACCTCCTTGGTAGTGTTATGTAATTTGCCCTCCGGAAAGTTCCGTCCGAGCATTCAATACCTATTTATATTTTATCATATTTCTCTTGTTATGCCGAAAGTAAAATTCAGATTTTTGAGACATTCGTGTCATTCAGCATCGACTATGTTGCTGACTTTTGACCAGCCTTTGGACGCCCTCATTTCTGTTCCTTCGCCCGCTGCCGTTCTTCCAGTTCTTTTGCCGCGGCGATCGTCGCCTTGTCTGCCGGAGTCAGCTCGATGTCCTTGCTTCCGTCCTTGCCCTCGGTCAGGATCGCGCCCAGATTGATGGCGGATTTCTCCAGTTCCAGGATGACGTTGTTGATCTTGGCCAGCTGTTCCGGGGAGGTGTCATTTCCCACCGCCAGATCCGTGTTGTAGATGATGTCTTCCAGACGGCGGCGGACGTTGAAGAGGTTGTTTCTGGCATCGTTGATGGTCCGCGCGTCTACCGCTTCCTCCATAGCCTCCGTCATGCTGATGACTTCACCGCTGTCCGCTTCCAGTTCGAATTCCGAGTTGGCGTTGACCACGACCGGCTCGAACCCAAGCTGCTGCTTGATCGTTTCCGCCAGATCGATCTTGGTCTGGGGTTCTCCGTGGACCAGGAAGACCTTCTTGGGGATCTTCTGGAAGCCCCTCAGCCAGGCCAGAAGCCCGTCTCTGTCCGCGTGGCCCGAGAAGCCCTCCAGGTTGTGGATCTTGGCCTTGACCTGGATCTTCTCGCCGAAGAGGGTGACCTCCTGAGCCCCTTCCACCAGCATTCTTCCCAGGGTCCCCTCCGCCTGATAGCCGACGAAGATGATGCTGTTTCTGGCATCCCAGAGGTTGTGCTTGAGGTGGTGACGGATCCGTCCCGCTTCACACATGCCGCTGGCGGAGATGATCACCTTGGGGTCGTGGTTGATGTTGAGCCACTGGGACTCCTCACTGGATTTGGTGAATTTCAGGTTGGGGAAATCCAGCGGATTGTCTCCCCTGCTGATGTAGTCCTTGGTCTCATCGTCGAAGACCTGGGCATTCTTCTTGAAGGCCTCCGTCGCGTTTTTGGCCATGGGGCTGTCCACATAGACCATCAGGTTCTCGAAGTCTCTCCGGTACTCGGAATCGGAATCGATGACCCGGTTGAGTTCATAGATCAGTTCCTGGGTCCTGCCGACGGCGAAGGAGGGTATGATCGTATTGCCCCCTCTTCTGGCGGTATCCCGGATGATGTCCATCAGCTTGTGGACGTCCATGGAGTTGTCCGGATGGAGCCGGTTGCCGTAGGTCGATTCCATGATGGCATAGTCCGCCTTCTTGATGATGGTGGGATTGCGCAGGATGGGTCTGTCCATCACGCCCAGGTCTCCGGAAAAGACGATCTTGGAAACATTGCCGTTCTCTGTGATCCAGAGCTCGGTGATCGCGGAGCCCAGAATGTGTCCCGCGTCGTTGAAACAGATGCGGATGTCATCGTTGATCTCCAGCAGCTGATCGTACAGGACCGGTTTCACCTGCTTCAGGGCCACCTCCGCGTCGTGGACCGTGTACAGGGGCTCTACCTGGGGCCGTCCCGCCCTCTCATTCTTCCGGTTGTGCCATTCCGCTTCCTTCTCGTGGATGTAGGCGCTGTCCTTGAGCATGATGTCCAGCAGGTCCGCTGTGGCGTCGGTACAGTAGATCGGTCCCTTGAATCCCCTCTTGACCAGAAGAGGGATCCGTCCGCAGTGGTCGATGTGGGCGTGGCTGAGCACCATGAAATCCACATCCGCCGCGTCAAAGGGGAAGGGTTCCTTGTTCAGTTCGTCCTGGGCCTTGCCGCCCTGGAACTGTCCGCAGTCGAGCAGGATCCTGTAATCACCTGCCGTTATCAGATGACAGGAGCCCGTTACACCGGTCGTTGCACCGCAAAATTGAATCTTCATTTCAAGTCTCCTTGCATAAAAATAAATGGTCTGGTTTGCCTACCGATTTGTCTTCTTAATTATATCAGAAAGACCTTCTGCAGGAAACAGGAAACTATGCTCCGGCCCCTGCTTCCCTTTCCGTGACCGGCCCGTTTTTATCAACATCGAAACCGCCGAAAACACCTTTCAGAATAAAGGGCTCCATAGGCTCGAAATCCAGTTTCCCTGTATTCACGCTTTCGCCCCCCTCCGCGACCGATATGGTGATATGGGGGATGGCGACCCGGTCCGCCAGCCTTTGCAGGTCCGGATCCTGGCTCCGCATCCGCACGGCCCCTCCCTCGTTGCTTCCGTCATTAGCGTAAGCAAAGGCTGTCAGTTCGATGGTGCGCCCGAACAGTTCCTCATGATGATCCCCGGGCCGGTATTCCACAGTCACATGAAAATGCTCGATCATCCGGTAGAGATGTCTGCCCGCAAGGCCCCGCTCTTCCAGTTCCCTGAGGACCTCTTCCCGGTCGACGAAAAAGCCGATGTATTTGAATTCTCTGTTGCTATTTACGGCCATCTGACCTCCTGCTTTCCTTTCTGTTCCTTCTCATTTTGACCATTACATAGATAAAGTACACGGCGATGGCGGCAAGTGCCAGAAACTGGGCTGTCTTAATAGCCAGTCCCGGCAGACCCAGGCTTCCCAGCACGCTGCCTGACAGATCGAAGCCGTCGGTCAGGGCCGAGACCACGACCAGGACCGACAGGAGGAACATGGCTTCCGTCATTCTCCAGTTCTGCAGGCTCTTCTCCTCCTCCTGTTTCTTCTCATGCTGCTCCCTCTTTTCCTGTTCCAGCCGGGACAGCATCTGCAGGGGTTCCCGGACATCCTTGTACATGCTGTCCAGCTTCAGGACTTTATACATCATCTCGTACAGGATCTGATATTGGGGCACCTCGGAAATACAGGAAAACACGAAGTCCGTCTCAAATTCATAGAGCCGGTCCCGGTATTCGACCAGGGCCTCCGGCCGCTTCTCGTGCTCATTATCCGCGATGTTTCGCAGGAACATATATAAGGTATACTTCTGATGGATGAGCATGATATACATGAACAGATAATGGGTATTGAGATTTTCGTAGAACTTCTCCCTGATGAAGGGATCCTTCTCCGGGAAGGTCATGCAGACGGCTGCCTCCAGAGACATGCTCCAGACGGCCCAGCCGCTATGGCAATGGGTCTGGAACTGATCCTGATCGAACCGTTCATTGTAGGTGAAATCCCTGCGAAAACCGTTGCGCAGATAGTAGAGTTCCCTTTTGCATGCCGGGGAATCTTCCAGCCGGTCGGGGGAATCGGCCCCGCCGTCACCGGTCCTCTCCAGATAGATCAGGGCGTTTGCCCGCTCCTCCCCGTAGTTCTGGTAGAAGAAGTAGCGGAACCGGTCTTCCTCCGCTATTCCTTCGGTTCGGTCCGCAGCAGCCCGGAAGGCCGGATCGCAGATACTTTTAACAACGTCGAGAAGGGTCCTGCTTTCCTCCCCCTCTTTCAGTATGACTTTGCATGCGGAGGCTTTTTTCAGTTTATAGATCAGATCCGAAACGACATAAGAATCGCTTTCCCCGGCCCGAATGCCGAGGGAGAAAATGCAGATACCGGTATTGAAGCAGTAAAGGCTGATGTTTCTGATCTGAAAAGCCATTCCCTCTTCGCTCTTTTTCCCTCCGGCCGCGTAGACCCAGCTGTCCTCGTCCGGGATCCCGAAAGCCTGCCGTCCCCTGCTGTTCAGCTCCACGTGATAACACTGGCTTTTCTCATTGATGCCCTCCTGATCGACCACGTTGCTGAACCGGTCCGTCACGTAACGAAGCAGATACCGGTAAGTCTTCTTGGGCATGGTCCAGTGATCGCTCTCATGCAGGGTGCTGCGGAAGTTTTCGTACATGTCCTTGGGCTGGGGAAAGCTCATGGGCATGAAAATGTATTCATCGTTTCTGAATGTCAAGTCATCTTTCATTACTGCTTACTCCTGATCCACCGCTCTGACGGATGTCTCCATTGCTATAAGTATATCATATTTGTTCTGATATGAATGACCCGGGTTTCGTTTAAGGCGGAGCAGACCTCCTGCTGTGCCACAGAAAAGGAGCTGCATCTCTGCAGCCCCTTTTCTGAAAAGAATTCAGTGTAGTCTGGATTCTGTATATTGCTGTTTAGCTCCGGACATCTTATTCGTAGTGAGCCTTCAGGGACAGGGTCTTGTCCTTTCTGGAAT
>CAMONF010000176.1 GCA_946620335.1 uncultured Clostridia bacterium | reverse complement strand
TAGAGGTACGGAAGGAGCCGGTAGCGCACGCCTACGACGTGGGCAAAGTCCTCCGGCCGCTCGAACTGGTAGCACTCCTGCCGGCGGGTATTCCAGGCGCTGTGGTTCCGCATGAGGGGCGTGAAGACGCCGATGGCCAGCCAGCGAAGAAGCAGGTCCCTGGAGGTATCGGAGCCGAAGCCGCCGATGTCGGCGCCCGTGTAGAGGAAACCGCTCATGTTGAGGGAGGCGGACATCTGCAGATTCAGGAGAAGGTGGGACCACCAGGAGCTGTTGTCGCCCTGCCAGATGCCGCCGTAGCGGTGCATGCCGATATAGGAAGACCGGGAGAAGAGAAGGATCCTCCTGTCCGGAAAACTCTCCTCGAAGGCCTCTCCCGCCGCCCTGGTCATGAGGTATCCATAGATATTGTGGACCTCATCGTGGCGGAACCTGACGCCGTCCGCGTCATGGTAGAAATCCCGGTAGCTCTCTGTCGACCGGAGGTTGTTCAGCTTGGCCATGAGCTCAAAATAGGGCGTCTCCTCCGCCGGCCTGGAAATGAACTCCTTCATAAAGCTCCGCAGCTTCTCCATGGTGCCCTTGGTATAGAAGAGGGAGGGCTCGTTCATGTCATTCCAGAAGCCGTCGATCCCCAGGTCCGTGAGGCGGGCGTACTTGGCGCCGAACCAACGGCGGGCCTCACTGTTCAGAAAGTCCGGATGGTAGGTGAGGCCCGGCCAGCAGGCGGTGTCGAAGGGCTTACCCTCCTCGTCCGTGCAGAAGTACCCCTTTTCAAGGCCTTCCTCGCAGACGTCGTAGCCTTCCTCCTGCTTGATGCCGGCGTCGATGATGGGGACCAGGTGGACCTTCTTTGCCTTCATTTCCCGGACAAAGCCTTCGAAATCCGGGAAATTGTCCCGGTTGATCGTGAAGTCCTTGTACCGCTCCATGTAGTCGATGTCCATGTAGACCGCGTCCAGGGGGATGTGGAGGGCCCGATATGTGTCCACCACCTTATGGAAGTCTTCCGGGGTCACGTAGCCCCAGCGGCTCTGCCCATAGCCCATGGCCCACTTGGGCGCGATGTAGCTGCGGCCGGTCATGCGGCGGAAGGCCCGGCAGATCTCCAACAGACTGCCGCCCGTGATGACGTAGAGATAGAGGTCGGCCCGGCCGCACTCTACCGTGAGAAGGTCCTCCGCCGTAAATCCGACGTCAAAAGTCATCTTGGCCGGATAGTCGAAAAAAAGCCCCGCCGGCCGGCTGCCGCCGATCAGCAGTAGATTGTGCGCGCTGTAGAGGGAGACCTTGTCCTCCATGTGGCCATTGACGTCGGCGTTGTCGCTGACGTAGTGCCAGCCGCGCTTGTTGAGCCCGCGGACGTTCTCGCCCAGGCCGTAGACCGGGGCCTCCTTCTCCATCACATAGGAGAAATGAAAACCGTCCTCGTCCGTCCTGATTTCACCGATCGCCGGAAGGCCTTCCCGAACAGGCAAATCGGCTGTGACCGCCTCCGTCTCAAAGGGCCGGCCGAATTTGTATTTTTCTATCACGATCATGCTTCTCTCTCCTCCTTCGGCCATCCGGCCTGCGGTGGGACCCGGCGGCCGGATTGAATTGACCCGCTCTATGCGCCCCGCTGCCCGGAACCAGCCTTCCGCGTTGACGCTCATCCGTGCGTCTGTCAGGCTGTTTCACTGTCTTCCGGTAAAGAAAAAGCCGAAAACCATTGATATCAATGATTTTCGGCTAAGAGCTGCTTTCGGGACTCGGACCCGAGACCTCCTCACTACCAATGAGGTGCGCTACCACCTGTGCCAAAGCAGCCTGCGTCTTTCAGACGACTTGCTTATTATAGCCTACCCCTCCGGCTTTTGCAAGCATTATTTTTTATTTTTTTCAAAAAATTTCTTCTCATTGAAAAACTTCCATATAAAGCCCGCCGGGAGCGGAAGTTCCGTTCCCGGCGGGCGATCATCCATTCAGACTGTTTTCATTTTACAGCTTGGCCACGTTCTTGGCGGCGCGGCGGCCGAAGGTCATGGTGCGGCCGCAGGCGAGGCCTGTCATGAGGTTGGGATAGGTGGTGGCGAACATGCCGCCCGTGGCATCGCCGGTGGCGTAGAGGCCTTCGATGGCCGTGCCGTCCTCGCGGATGACCTGCATGTCTGTGTTGATGCGGCAGCCGTTCAGAGTGGTCAGGTGCCATGCGCAGGTGCGGACGCCGTAGAAGGGCGCGGTGTCGACCGGCGTCATGCGGTGCTTCTCCTTGCCGTAGTCCTCGTCAACGCCCTTGGCGCAGAGCTCATTGTAGCGCTTGACGGAGGCGACGAAGTTGTCTACCGGGATCTTGAGCTTCTCAGCCAGCTCTTCGAGGGTGTCGGCCTTCTGAACGTAACCGGCCTCGATGAGCTCCTCGATCTTGGACCATACGAAGCTGTAGGGCATATTGGAGGCAGCGCCGTTCGGGAAGGCGAAGAGGCGGCAGCAGCCGACCTCGTCGAACTGCTCGCAGTACTTCTCGTTGTTGGCGTCGAAGACGTCCACGTAGGTGTGGCCCGGCTGCATGACCATGGAGTGGAGCATGAACTCGTAGGGGCCGGATTCGTTGCAGAAGCGCTTGCCGTTCAGGTTGACCTTGAGGAAGGGCTGCTCGCCGAACCAGAACCACTTGCCGGTGGTCTTGTAGCCGGCGGTCTCATCCGGCTTCACGCAGCAGCGGTTGAACATCATGGAGGAGTGGATCGGGTCCAGAGCGGCGCCCGCCCAGAGCATGGCCTTGATGCCGGAGCCGTCGCAGGTGGAGCCCAGGGTATAGTTGACCTTCATGTTGAGGGTCTCCGGCTGGAGGGCCTTCAGCATGTCGGTGTTGGTGGCGTAACCGCCGGAGCACATGATGACAGCCTTGGCCACGTTGATCTTCACGTAGGCGTCCTTGGCGGTGTCCTTGGCGATGGCGCCGATGACCTTGCCTGCGTCGTCCTGGATCAGGCGGACAAGCTCGCACTGGCAGCGGATGGTGACGTCGCCGGGCTGGCTCTCAATGTACTCGGTGAAGACGGAGTTGGTGGTGACGGAAGCGTCGTCAGCGAACTCCTCCTTCTTGTGCGGGCTGTGGCCGGTGGAGTAAGCCTTGTCGCGGCCGGGATCATCGACGTTGCCGATGCCGCCTTCATGGCTCATGAAGTACTTGCCGCTGCCCTCGAAGATGTCGGTCAGCCAGTCCACAGTCTCGGCAGACTCGTTGATCCAGACCTTGGCCAGGTCGCTGTCAATGTAACCGGAGCTGTAACGGACCAGCTCCTGGAGAGCTTCCATCTTGTCGATCTCCTGCTCGGGATAGGTCTTGATGGTCTCCTGCTGGAGTCTGGAGCCGATGGCGCCGATATCCTCACGGATGCCGGTGGGGGTCTCGCGCTTCTCGATGGCCAGGGCCTTCACGCCCTCCTCGGCCAGCGTCATAAGGGTCGGCCATCCGCCGGTGCCCACGCCAACGACGAGGACGTCTGTATCGACGGTCTCGGCGATATCGGAATCGGCGATCTCAGGAGCCTCGCCCAGCCAGTCGCCGGCGGCCTCCTCTTTCTCCTCAATGACCACTTCCTGGCCGCTGGCCTGGGAAATACAGTCAGCCGCAGCCTTCTTGATGGCGTCGGATGTGACGGTAGCGCCGGAAACGGCGTCCACGTTGGCACTCTGGGCGTTCAGAATGGCGGTCTCCATGTCCGGGGCGATCTTGCCGCCGATATCCGGTGTCTCGCCGGAGGCGTCGATCTTGACGGCGGTGATGGAGGTCTCGTCGAAGGTCATCTCCACCTTGACGTCGCTGCCGATACCCTTGGCGGTGGCCGTGTAGGTGCCCGGTGTGAAGGAGAGGCCCTCGGCAGCCTTGGCGGCGTCAGCCACGGCCTCGGCAGCTTCCGCTGCAGGGGCGCCGGTGACGGCCACGGTGGGCTCCGCAGCGGTCTCAGCTGCGCCGGCCGCAGCGTCAGCGGCTGCAGCCGGCTCGGTCCCGGCGGAATTCTCAGCTCCCTCGAGAACGCCCAGGACGGCCATGCTGGCTGCGCCGGCAGCCAGGCCCTTCAGGAAATCGCGTCTGCTAATCTCTTTTTTCTTCATGTGCATGTTATCCTTTCATTTATTGATTAGTTCAACCAAACATGCTTTCTGACTTTTTTTTTCAGAATGTGTGTTGAAGAACACTCTGTATTTTATAATAACTCCTAAAGGTGCCTCTGTGCAATATGACATGAAAAAAATACTTTCAATTGTCATTGGCTATGGGGTTTTCATACCGCGGGGAAGGTGTTTCATGAAATCAAAATAAATATTGTATACTATTCCGTCTTACTCCTGCCCTGCCTTTTTATGTACAGCCGCTCTCAGGCAATCTGCAGCCGGCATCTTCTGCCCCCGCCCTTCAGTTCTCTCCGTCCCCGGCGCTTTCCGCCTTCATCCTGTAATACTCGGACACCAGGGGCTTAAAGCCCATTTCCCGGATTGTCTCGTAGCGCAGGTTGAAGCGCGCCTTGGTGTGGCCCTTTACGGGGATGGAACGGATACAGTCGACCATGTACCGGTCGATCACCCGCAGGCTTTCGTCTGTCGTTATTTCCGGGAAATACCACCTGGCCCAGGTCATCTCGTTGCGGACAGGATTGTCGTAGAACTTGCGGTTGAAGTAGCGGATGAAGGCCCGCATGGTCTGGAGGTCACCGGCGCCCTTTTTGCGCTGCCAGCGCCCGAAGGACCGTGTCTTTCTCCGCAGCTTTGCTTTTATTTTTTCGACTGAGACCGAGGAGACGTCGATCGCACCGTCCTTAAAGGAGAAGCCCAGAAATTCCCAGGGTTCCCCCGGCGCCGACCGGACGGTCTTCTTTTCGTTGACGGAGAGCCCCCGGGCGGCGAGATGCTCCCGGACATGGGCCTCGAAGGCGGAAATCTCTTCCTCCGTCCGCGCGAAAAAGATCATGTCGTCGGAATAGCGGGCGTAAGGGATCCTCCTCTCCTCGAACCACCGGTCGAGGCTGTCCAGATACAGGTCCGCCATGAAGCCGGCCGTGGGAGACCCGGCCAGAATGCCCTTTCGGCAGGCCGTCTTCACGCCCTTGTCCAGGGCATAGGGCTCCCGCAGGAGTGCCTCCAAAAATGAAACCAGGGCCGGGTCGGCCGCCCGCACCGGGGCCAGGACCCGCACCATGTCATCGGCGGATACCGAGTTGAAATAGTCGTGGATATCCAGCTTTACGGAGTACATCCGCCTGAGCCCCCGCGTCCGGGACAGGCGGCGGATTGCGTCCCGCACACCCCTTCCCCGCCGGAAGGAGTAAAGATTCCCGGAAAAGAGGCCGTCGAAATCATTCATCTCGGCCGCCACGAGCTTTAAAACATAGTTCTCTTCCCTTGGAAATGAATACACGACCCGCTTTTTCCCCGTGGATTTTTTGTTCACGCAGATCCGCCGGGGCAGAGCGAAGGGCTCGCCGCGGCGGATCCCCTCCACCACCGGCAGGTACTCCCGCTGCTCTATGAAGGAGACCAGGTCCTTCTCCTCCCAGGGCGCCATGTGCCCCTTCTCCTTTCGGTAGGCATACAGGGCGTGCCAGCGGGCCGGGTCGTCCAGCCTGTCCAGGATGCTCTTCCCGCAGCCTTCTCTTTCCATTTCACCTCTCCTTTCATCCAGGATCCAGCCGGCAGGTCGGAATCAGGATCCCTGCAATCGGACTTGTCCACCGTCTATCCGCGGCACAGCGCCTGGCGCAGGACCTGAAAACAGGGCAGTCCGGGCAAAAAGCCCGGCTGCCCTGATCTATATCCGGCCGGCGGAGATATTAAAAGCTCCTGAATAATGTTATTCAGGAAGCTACCGGAGGGTACAGGTGACCGCTGCCTGCAAAGCATGGACCGCCCTTTTGAGGACGGCCTTCCGTCCCTGCTGCCTCCCCCGCAGGCGCAGCGCATCCGCCGGATGAATATCTGTGTTTCAGAAAACCGCCTCCAAAGGGGAAGGCTTCTGCATAAAAATCCAGGTTCCGGCCATTCCCGTCTCACTCCCTTATCCGGCGAGACCGATGACCTCAGCCCTCCTCCATCGCCTCGAGGAGGCGCCGCACAACATAGTGCCTAAGATTGGGATAGTCCGTGAGCAGGTGGGTATAGGCGATGCCCAG